>JBIKOX010000047.1:0-16406 GCA_044357775.1 Bacteroidia bacterium
TTAGATGGAATGTTAAATTGATTAGAAGGTGTAATGGCAATGTTTGGCATTTCGCGTTGAACTGTTGCATTGGCAATAGTTGCAAAACCAGTTGCATTAAAAGTATGTGAACCAATGTAGCCATTTGGATTGGCCGGATTGTAGTAATGACAAACCACAGCATCTTCATACGGGCACATGGTTTGCCCACCGCGCGTAATAAATATATTACCGGTTCCTTCAGGAGATTTATATACATCAATACTCATGATATCGCCCTGATCTCCATCCGTTAGTGTATAATCAAAGGTATTAGTTAAGTTAGTACTATTGCTAGTAGAACCACCTTCTGTTTGATGAAAAGAAAGGCTTGGCTTTACGAGCACTCCGTTGCCAGCAATACTTCCTCCAATTTGGCCCGCAATATCTTCATTGATTTGTAATTCCCAGTCGCTTGTTACAGTTGTTTCATTATCGGTCTGATATACGTTGTTTACAATAGCTGAACCCAAGGTGAAATTATCAATTAACACGCCTCCAGTATTATTGACGCAGGCTAATTTTTCTCGTTCATTTTGTGCTAGGGCTTGCTTCCATAAAGCGATTTGCGTATTTAAAATCCGCACAGTGTCTTTATTTACTAAATTAGAATACCCTCTAAATGTATAAGAACTTCCGGTACTATCCGCTGGATCATAAACAGCTGGTGTGGTAGAAGTAACTAATGAAAGACCCCACAATGGATCATCGTTATTAGAAGCAAACATTGGATTTGTTGGTGCAAGCGTCGTTGAGTACTTACCAGGACTATTTAATAATACGGTGTTTCTGATTGCTTCTAACTGTGGGATAACGGTGTTTTCAATTTCTTCTTGCGTATAAGAAAAACGAGTCCGCACATTATCAGGTGCTACCGCATAACCAACTTTTAAAGCTAATCGTTTGTTGATTCCATTTACAGGCAAGGTAGGCCCAAAGCATTTAGAACAATTTTGGTCGTCTGCTAACTCAATATTAGCCGTTGGACCCACTAACCAATTACGAGAACGTCCAATAAAAATATCAGCAGAAGCTCCAACATTGTCCGCATCATCACGCGTTGCTACTGAATTGGCAGAAGTAATCACCTCGGTGAGTGATGAATCTGAACTTGAGCTAATATTAGTACTTAAGCCTACACTAAGAGAGTTTTCGACTACTGTTTCAGTTGCAAAACCAACTCCAATTATTGCTTTAGTTCCTATTAAAACATCTACTGAAAGGCCTTTATCGCTTCCATCTCCATTACTTAATGAGGTGGATTTTGTGATTGTACTGCCGGATGTCCATTTAGAGGAACTACCCGAACCTGGAGGGTCACGTAAAATAAAATCTACTTTTTCGGGGCCTTGCGTGGAGATACCTGTTCCTGTAATAGTTTTACCAATTACTAAAGCAGTGTAATAAATAGTAGGAGATGTTGGCGAAATATTTGGTGACCAAGTTTGGGTGGCTGCACCATCTGGTAAAACTGATAACAGAATTTTTTTTGTATGATCTAAATCATCAGGCGGTGAACTTTTTGCAATATTTGGAGAGCCACAAACAAAGGAATACGTACCAACCCCATTTTGAAAACTAAAGGCCGCATTTGGATCAATACCATCTACTAAAGCGTTAGTTACTAAAATATTACCACTTAATAACACAGTGTCTCGCTGTGGATTTGTTGATGAAATATCCGAATTTGTATATAATTCGTTAGCGGTTATTTTTGCTTTATAGGTTTTGTTTTGTGTAAACACAGGCCAGTTTAATGGTCCCCAACCATAAGTTCCATAAGTTGAGTTGTTACCGGCAATTGGCTTAATACTTATTTTTGTAGCGCCCACTTTTAACGAATCGTCTCCAATAAACTTTGAACCATCCAACATGGTCATGTCAATTTTGGGTTCTGAACGATAAATCAAATCGACACGCTTATTAAATTTAACAGAATCTACTCTTACAAAATGGTTAAAAGCATCTAATAAAGTATCAATAACGGTTGTTTTTAAAAAGGCATTGGTTAAATCAAACGGAATAGTATTTGATAATTTGGTTATACCAATGGTTACTGAATTAGTAATAACATAAGCATCCACAATTTTATAAAGTAAAGGTGGTACGTTAAACTCATATTCTCCTGTAGAATCATTGGTTATTACAGTATCTTTGTAACATCCGTTGAATGTTGCTATAATTATTTTAGCACTTCCAATGTTGTTTTTAGAACGGCCCATGCCAGGGGCTTTGTTGGCTTCAACCGTGCCACCCACAACGCGACCAACTATTTTTAATTTAGTACTATCGGTAAAATGCACTGGTGGCAATATTTCTTGAAAATCATGCGTAAGACCAGTTGAGAGTGGAGGATAACGGCCTTCTTTCATAGTATGGCCATATTTTTCAACCGACACATAGTGGTTACCAATTGGTACGCTAATTGAAAAAGTTCCATTGGCATCCGTTAATACCTGTGCACCAAATTGCACCACTGCAACACCATCTATTTTAACTGTAGCGCCTGGTACAGGGCAAGAAGATACTGACCCATTAGGGTAGGTATAGAATAAATCGCCGGTAAACGAAAAAGACGAATTATCTATAAAATCTTGATTATTGTATACATAAGACGCATCGCCCACATAAACCACTCGGGAGTTTGGAGAAAATGAATGTGTAGCATACGAAGGAACAATGTTAAAGTTTTCGCCTGAGCCAGCATAACGAATACCGGTTACATTATAATTACCTAAGGCATCCGTTACTCCAAAATAACCTAACTGAGCATTGCTTGGAATATCAGTACTTGCAACAACAGACCCCGACATAACAGCATGATTGGCATTAAAGCTATTTACTACTTTTGATACATCATACGCATAATTGCCCATCCCTTCATCAAAATGTAAGTTACATTTAAAATTAGATTCGTTGCCATTTAAAATTCTGTTTTGTTCTACGAATATAACCGAATCAGTAGCAGCTTTTCCAATTAAACGAAATTCATCCATTAAAAAAATAGATGACGCATTTCCAATAACTAAATTATTTGTATTGTCGTCAATGGTTCCAGTAGCAGAAACTGACGCAGTTAGCACGCCGTTAGCAAATAATTTAAACACCGCTCCATTATAAACCATCGAGACATGGCTCCATTGATTAAATGCTAATGAAGGCATACTTAGTATTTTAGCAATACCACCAATAACTATTTTTGCCTGATAAGTAGTGCTTGTACAACTAAATTCAAAGGCATTTGTTTTTTTAACAATTGATACTGTTCCTGTTGTTGTAACAGACAAAGGTTTATGCCAAAACTCTAAACGTAATTCATTTCCTGGTTCTAATTTTGCACCATCAGTAATCGTTAAATTTGAGCCAGCACTAAAGTGTAACGAATTGCCGGTTAATGCCCCATTTTGTTGCACCAACACTTTTGCGCCACCAACTGCTACGCCGCCTGTATATTCAATATGGCCACTCACTATGCCAGCAGGACTTCTAAAGCCAATATCGGAAGATATATTTGTTAAAATTTCGTTACTTAAACAATTTTTTAAACCTACAATAGTATATCTATAAAACACGCGAGCATCACAAGTATTATCAATATAAAAAGCGCTAACACCTGGCAAGGAAGCAATTTGTACAGAATCGTTCGCTGAATTTAATTCCTTACGGTAAATTTTAAATAAATCAACATTTATACCATTATTATTAGTCCAACTAAGCTCTACTCTGTTTCCAAAATAACCCTTTGAGGCAGTTAACTTTTTTGTACTTGTAAAGGTGTTGCCTAAGTTAGGAGGAGGTAATGTAGTGGTTGCAGAGGTTATAGAAGTTATTCCGCTTAAAACACAATCATTAAACACTCTTATTTTATAGGTATATAAACGGCAAGCGGCCGCAGAGGCATCACTATAAGATGTTTGATTTGGATTAACATCAGTTAATACAGTATTGCCACCATCATCAGTTCTTACTATCTGATATTTAGTTTCATTATTAGAGTTATCTATCCAAGTTAAATCAACAGTATTTGCAACAGTATTGCTAACCGCTGTTACACTAGTGACTATGACAGGATCAGCAAGAGAAATACCATAAGCTTTAGCATTGGCTGAAAAAGTACCACACTCATTTATAGCGTTGATGATATAATAATAATTTGTTCCTCTAATAATATTACTTAAATCATTATAACTACGATCGTTTGCGTTAATAGTATTCAAAAAAGTATAAGAACCGTTTAAACTAAGCCCGCGGTAAATTTTAAATTCAGTAGGGTTGTCATTGTAAGTAAAACTAATTTCAATTTCACTATTACATAAATCTTTACTTGCAGTCATACCTGTTGGCACTGAAGGGGCAGATTTAGATTTTCCTGATACATTAGTTGATATTGGCCCTATTAAACCAGCAAATTTGGTATTAGCGTCTGGACTCCAATGAATTTTAATACTAAAATCATATTGAGTACCAATAGTAAAGTTAATACCACCAATAGTTGAACCTATGGATACGCTCCAAGTGTTACCACTTACAAGAGCTCCCATTGTTACATTATTACAAAAAACTTCGTAAGTGTAATTTCCATAATTGCCACAAGTAACAGCATTTTGCCAGCTTTGATTTGGGCTAGGCCAGTTCACAGTAATTTTTCCACATTCGTCATTCGTTGCTGTAACACCTGTTACGCCGGTAATTGATTGTAAAGAGGTACTAGAGATGTCTTCCCCCCAACCATCATCTGCATTAGTTTGATCATAATTATTTGACCATTGACCACTAGCTTTAAAGCTGAAAGAACCCGTAGAAGAAAGTTCTATATCATCTGGTAACTTATTAAAACAAATATTAACATAAGTATAATTACCACTGTTCGTTGTATTAAGATTTATATCGTAAGCATAATCAACGGTAGATTTATTGACAGTAAATCCAGCAAATTGTGTAAAGCTATAAGTATCATTCCAATTTGCATTTGAACAACAAGGTTCAGAACCACCTGAGCTTACTTGGAGGATTTGTACCCAAGTTCCATTAGTGCTTTTATAAAAAATATTAGCATAATTTAACCAGTCATCATCGGCTCCAGAAGAAACATTAGCCAAGCCCACAGTCATAATAGCTCTTCCTGTACATTTATCAAAAGAAATTCCAGTTGTACCTGTATAACCACTAGCAAAAACAATTTTACTTGTTAGTGTTAATACTAAAATAAAAAATGCTGTTTTTAGTTTACAGGCGGCTAGTAATTTTGTAATTGAATTTTTCATGTTTGATTGTATAATTTTATGCATCATGGTAATGTGTCATTAATTTTAAAAAGCTAATGTAAATTAAAAAACAATAGCTTTTATATTTTGGGGTGAATGACCTAACTTTGTATGTGAATGACATCATTTATTAAAAAAATTAGCAAAAATTGCTTTTTTTCGAAACGTAAGGCGTGTCCTATTTTAATTTAATTTGTTTTTTTAAAGTAAAAGATATAAGATTACATTTACTTATATTTTTAAAATAACAAACACCATGAGAAAAACATTTATTTACCTATGTATTGCCTCAACCTTATGCGTTGGCGCGATAAGTATTTTTTATCCTGCTTTTTTATGGGCCTTAGTTATTATTATTCCTATTAGTTTGCTAGGAATAAAAGATATGATGCAAACCAAGCATAGCTTAATTAGTAATTTTCCGGTGGTGGGCCGTATGCGCTGGTGGGCCGAGTGGTTGCGTCCAAAAATATATCAGTATTTTATTGAATCGGATACCGATGGCGCGCCATTTAACCGCTTAAGCAGAAATGTGATTTATCAACGTTCTAAAAAAGCAACAGATTCTACGCCCTTTGGCACGCAATTAAATGTTTATGAAACAGGCTACGAATGGCTAAACCATTCTATATCACCATTACCATTAGAGAAAGGCGTGCACGACCCCAGAGTGATAGTTGGTGGCCCTGATTGCAAGCAACCTTATGCGGCAAGTATTTTTAATGTGTCGGCTATGAGTTTTGGATCGTTAAGTAAAAATGCAATCATGGCATTAAACGGCGGCGCTAAACTTGGTGGCTTTGCGCATAATACTGGAGAGGGCGGTTTGAGTCCTTACCATTTATTACCTGAAGGCGATATTATTTGGCAAATTGGAACTGGTTATTTTGGTTGCCGAAATCAAGATGGCACCTTTAATGGAGCAGCCTTTGCAGATCGTGCTGTGTTACCAAATGTAAAAATGATTGAAATAAAATTATCGCAAGGAGCAAAACCCGGGCATGGCGGTATTTTGCCAGCAGCAAAAGTTACAGATGAAATTGCTAAAATACGTTTGGTAGAAAAAGGAAAAGATGTTCTTTCGCCTTCCTACCACAAAGCATTTAGCACACCTTTAGAATTGCTTAATTTTATTAAACAATTAAGAGATTTAAGCGGCGGAAAACCTGTTGGTTTTAAATTATGCATTGGACAAAAAAGTCAATTTATTGCCATTTGCAAAGCCATGATTCAAACTAAAATTATGCCCGATTTTATTACCGTAGATGGTGGAGAAGGTGGTACTGGTGCAGCCCCATTAGAATTTAGTAACTCCGTAGGCATGCCGTTGCGCGAAGGTTTAGCTTTTGTGTATGATGCACTAAACGGATTTGGTTTAAAAAAACATATTAAAATAATTGCTTCAGGTAAAGTGCATACTGGATTTGATTTAGTGAAAAATTTCTCGCTTGGCGCTGATATGTGCAATGGAGCACGATCCATGATGTTAGCGCTTGGTTGTATTCAAGCATTAGAATGTAATACAAATACTTGCCCAACGGGAGTAGCCACACAAAACCCAAATTTATATAAAGGATTAGATGTTGATTTAAAAAAAGTACGAGTTGCAAACTTTCAACACGAAACCGTGAAGGCAGCTGTAGAATTAATGTCGGCGGCCGGCATTGAGCATCCGGATAATTTGCACCGTTCGCATATTTACAGACGCGTAAGTGCTAACCAAATTCAAACCTATGCCGAAATGTATCCTTATGTATTAAAAGGTGCATTATTAGAAGCGCCCTATCCGCAAGGTTGGGAATTTGATTTAATGCAAAGTAGCGCAGATACGTTTGATAGCGCCATAAAATATAGTTAGGACTATTTTTTAATGCGGTGTTTCTGCCATCCCGAGCTTGATGCGGTGTTTCATGATTTTAATGGAACGCAGATAACGCTGATTATTATGATTAAAAGGATTAGGGCAAGATTGCTTCTTCGTTCCTCATCGCAATGACGCATCGTTTTTAAAGCATCGTCATCGCGACGAAGGAAGTCATTCCAAACTTGATGCGGTGTTTCGTGATTTTAATAGAACGCAGATAACGCAGATTATTATGATTAAAAAGGATTTGGAATATCGATTATCCGAAATTGATGCGGTGTTTCATGCTTTAATAGAACGCAGATAACGCTGATTATTATGATTAAAAGGATTAGGAATATCAATTAAAAGTAAAACGCTAAGATGCTGAATCAAGTTCAACATGACTAATTAAGGATGTTTCTACCATTCCGAACTTGATGCGGTGTTTCATCATTTTAATGGAACGCAGATAACGCAGATTATTATGATTAAAAAGGATTAGGGCAAGATTGCTTCTTCGTTCCTCATCGCAATGACGCATCGTTTTTAAAGCATCGTCATCGCGACGAAGGAAGCGATCTCACATTTCAACAAAAATTATAATTGCACTATCTATTTATTGTTTCTACCATTCCGAACTTGATGCGGAGTTTCATGATTTTAATGGAACGCAGATAACGCTGATTATTATGATTAGGAAGGAATTAGGGCAAGATTGCTTCTTCGTTCCTCATCGCAATGACGCAACGTTTTTAAAGCATCGTCATTGCGACAAAGCAGTTAAGAAAAACAACTATTTTGCGTTTATCTTTTTACCGTAAGTTGGAATCATCGTCGCTAATTTTTGTTTAGTAGCCGCATCCAACGTAAAACACGTTTCTATAACATCAAGCATCACTTTTACAGATGTTGCAGCTCCTGGACTTGCGCCTAACAAGCAAGCAAGACTTCCATCTTTTGCAGTGACCAGCTCAGTACCAAATTCAATCACACCTTTTCCATTCACTTTTTTTATCACTTGCACTCTTTGCCCCGCTACAGATGCTTTCCAATCCTTTGGATTAGCATTTGGATAATAATCCTTTAAAACTTTAAACCTGGCTGCTTTTGATTTAATCAACTCATTTATTAAATATTTTGTTAATCCTAAATTACGAGCGCCCGCATCAAGCAACACACCTATATTGTTTAATCTAATGGATTTAAAAAAATCGGTCCAACTCCCATGTTTTAAAAATTTGGTAGACATGCCTGCATAAGGCCCAAAAAGCAAACATTGCTTTCCGTTGATGGTTCTCAAATCAAGATGTGGTGTTGACATAGGAGGAGATCCAACACTTGGCCTACCATATACTTTAGAAAAATGTTTTGCAACAACCTCTTGGTTATCGCAAATTAACCATTCGCCAGAAACTGGAAAACCGGCATAGCCTTTGGCTTCAGGGATTTCCGATTTTTCTAATAAAGTAATAGCGGCACCGCCTGCACCAATAAAAACAAATTTTGTTTCAATTTTACTTAGTTCGTTAGTGAGTACATTTTTTTGTATAACGTTCCACTTATTGCCAATTTTATATAAATCAACTACTTCGTGATTGGTATTTACATCCACATGATGTTTGTGAAGATTCTCAATAAAATACTTTGTAATTTTACCATAATCAATATCGTAACCATCATGCACCGTAATTGCGCAAGGTTCATTACTGCTTCTGCCTTCCATCATTAATGGTATTTGCTCTAGCAGATTCTCGTTTGTAGAGTAGTATTCTAAATCTGCAAATTCATCCGATTTTGCCATTGTTTCCCACCTTCTGCGCAAATAATCTACATCTTTTTTACCAGTTACAAAACTGATGTGTTTTGAGATGGTGTAGATATCAGACTTTATTTTTCCACTAGCTATTAAGTGTTGCCAAAACTCTTCCGATTTTGAAAATGCTTTATGAACATTAATAGCTTTAGAAATATCAATGTTACCATTTGCATCTTCGGGAGTATAATTTAATTCGCAATAGCCGGAATGTCCAGTACCAGCATTATTAAGACTTGACGAACTTTCTTGTGCTCCACCATTTCTTCGCTCACTTATTTGAATTTTCCAATCCGGAAATAGTTCAACAAGAAGCGTTGCAAGCGTCGTGCTCATGATTCCGGCACCAATTAAAAAAGCATCGGTTTCTGTTTTATGGAGATGGTTATATTTTGATTCACTCATGTTTAAGATTTATAATTTAAAAAAACTAATTTAAAAGAAATAACAATCAGTTTAGCGTTTTGGGGTGAATGACCTAACTTTGTATGTGAATGACATGATTCATATAAAAATTATAAGCTAAAAATGCTTTAGATGATTGCAAATGACTAAAAAAAGAGCGTTGAGAAGTATTATTAATCAAGTTTTATCTGATGACCCCTCGATAGCGGTATTTCAATATCTCCAATAAATATACTTTTAGATTTGGTTTTGGTTATTTTAGATTTGTTAACAATGTATGACCGGTGCGCGCGTTGAAACAAATTGCTTTTAACATTTTCTTTAAACCACTCCAATGAGTTTCGAATAGTATGTTTATCTTCCGTTGTAAAAATATGAATATAATTATCGTCGCTTTTTACATATAAGATCTCATCGAAAAAAAGTTTAATGTTTTCATACCCATTCTTCATCAACAAAAAATAGGTAGCATCGTTTTTTAGCTTTTGTTTTACTAATTGAATTGCTGCAAACACATCCGCCTCTTTAATTGGTTTTGTGATATAGCTAATAGGTTTTGTGTTAATTGCTTTTTCAATAATTTCTCTATCAGAATGTGCGGAAATAAACACAAACGGTATTTTATATTTTTCATTGATTTCGTTCGCTAATACAATGCCGTCTAATTCACCTTTCATTCTAATATCTAACAAAACGGCATCCGGAAAAAAATCGGTAAGCAGCGCCCTGGCTTGCTTTTTATTATGCGCAAGTTTCACTTCAGTAAAATTAAAAGACAAAAGAATGTCTTTAATAAATTCTGCGATTAAAACTTCATCCTCTACAATTACTATTTTTAAGTTGCTATTCATTTTTAGTAAATGGTATTTTAAATATATAACTGGTTCCTTGATTATTTTTTACCTCATATTCTCCTTCAATTTGTCTTGAAAAAATATCTAACAACCGTAAGCCGATTCCTGCATTTTTTTTATCTAAGTTAATGCCAATTCCATTGTCTGAAATACAATAATAAATTGTTTTTTCTTCTTTCACATACTTTAATGTTATGGTAATTAAAGGTGCTTGAATGTTGTGAAAGGCATATTTAATGGCGTTACTAATAATTTCAGATGTAATCATTCCTAAAGCAACACAATTATTAATATTAAACTTTACAGCTTCAATATCTAATTTGAATTTTATAGGACTCGCTTCGTCCAAAAATAATTCGTTGAGCTTAACTATCATTTCATTGATGTAAACATTTACATCAATATATTCTATCTTTTCTTTATTTAATAACATTTCGTGCACCATCGTCATAGAGTTTAATCGGCGATAGGTGTCTTTTAAAACCGATTGGTTGCTTTCGTTTTTAGTAGCCCTCATTTGCATTTGAATAATTGCACCAACAGATTGTAAATTATTTTTTACCCGATGATGCACCTCCTGCATTAAAGCTACTTGTTCGGACAAAGAATTTTTTAATTCAGATGTTCGATCAGAAACAATGGCTTCTAACTTATCATTTTGCCTTTTTACAATCCGCGTTCTATAATTTATAATAATAATAATTACTAAAATGGTTAGCACGGCAACGCTAATAATAAACCACCACGATTTATAAAAAGGTTTTATAACAGCAATTGGAATGTGTAGCTGAGTTTTATTCCACCTGCCATCAACACATTGCGCTTTTACCGTGAGGGTATAATTTCCAGCTGGTAAATTATTTAATTTAATCAATTCATCCTTCTGGTAATTCCATTCCGAATTAAGTCCTTCAATTTGATAAGCAAATAAATTTCCCGCTTCTTCAAAATCTAATAGTTTAATAAGCAGATTAACATTATTATTTTCATATAACAACAGCGCATTACTTTTTTTAAAATTGATGGTATTGTCTTCTTCCCTATTTAATTTAAAATTGTACTGACTCACTTTATCAACTAAAAAAGGATACTTTTTTTGAATATCATCTACAGCAAAATCTTTAGGGTTAAAACTTGTTATCCCTTTTAAACCACCAAAATATAATTTGCCATCGCCTGCTTTAAAGCTTGATGACCGGTTAAACTCATTGTGCGTAATGCCATCTGCCTCTGTAAATACTTTTGCGGTTTTAGTTTCTTTATTAAATTTTGCCAATCCAAAATCTGTACTAATCCATAATTTACCATAATCATCTTCTTCAATTCGGTACATTGTATTCGATAAAAATCCATTTTCGGAGCCGAACTGCTCAAATTTATTCTTGTTTTTATCCCACGAAAAAAGTCCGTCGTTAGCTGTTGCAATCCAAAATAAACTGTCGCTATCTACTAATACATCGTTGATGGCGTCAAATGGTAAATTACCTTTAACAACATCCGCATAATAATTTAAAATTTGGCCTTTAGCATTTATCAAAAAGATGCCATTACTAGCAATAACTAGTAATTGATTTGCACTCATCTTTGTAATGCGATAAACTAATTTTGGTAAAGTAAATTTAGTTGATGTTACATTTATAATAGTATTTGTGGATATATTATATATGGATAAACCGGAAGTACAACCAAGCACTAATTGATTTTCGTTTAATGCTTCAATGGCCCAAATCTCTTGATTGTTGGATTCGAGCTTGTACTCCAGTTTTTTTGTAAGCCCATTATATTTATGAAGTCGAAAAGATCCTAACCAAAAATCATTGTTTATTTTTTTAATGGCAAAATTTTCCTTCAGATTTAATTGTTCAATTGTGTTTTTATTTTTTATTGCAAAAAAATCAAACAACGAACCCATTACCAATTCACTTGAAGCATAAATACCTCTGGTTGACAAATCGGCTACTGTTTTAAATTGCGCTTGCACAAAGTCCTTTTTGAAATTTACTTTTTTGTAATTTACTTTTATAACGCCTTCGGTTGTGCAAAACCAAAAATTATCAAGATCGTCCTTAAACGCTGAAATAACCGTAGAATGCATTATTTTATCTTCTGTTTTTTCAAAAGCCTCCACTGAAAGTGACATTTTTAAAATATCACTTTCGCTAATGTTAAAAGCTATCTCTGAAAATAAATGCTGATTATAAATAAAATTTTCAGGATATAAAAAAGGATAGGAGTTGTTAGTCAAGGAATCTAATTTTTTATACTCGCCATTAAAACTTACTTGATAATACTGCTTTTTTCCAATTGAATTATTTTGAAAAACCGTATAGCCGTTTGTATTTCTGCAAACAAAATAAGCCCAATGGTCGGGATATAAAACAATAGTACTATCGTTAAATATGAGCAATGATTGTTTTGTGATGTCTAAAGTTGATGCATAGGGCGAAATAATTAATGTGTTAGCAGTTTTGTCGCTGATAAATTTCCCGGTTTTAATAATGGCATTTTCTTTTTTTATAAATTTTAAACTTCTGCTCAGCAACCATGATTTGATAGAACCTTTAGATTCAAAAAAAACGGTATAAAAGGGTTTTGGATAAAAGTAAATTGCTTCGCTATTAAATGACTTTTTAACCGAATGGATTTGCTCCTCCTTAAACGGTGCATTTGGATAATAACCTGCAAAAGGTTTTACTTTAAGAGTATTAATATTCATAACGTCAATGTGCATTAAGGTATCCTTATTATTAGCACTTTTTTGATTGTAAATAATTAATACGCCATCATTATTATCAAAGTAGAGTTCATTAATTTCTCTGCCTCGTAAACCATGTAAATTTTGATTAAAGGTTTGGAAATTTTTTCCATCAAATCTGCACAGACCATTTTTTGTTCCAAACCATAAGAAACCATATTTATCTTGAACGCCGCAATTTACAGCTCTTGCAGGTAAGCCATCAGCATACGTGTACAATCTTTTCTTTATTGAATAAGACTGTGTTTGCGCATTGCTTGTATTAAAAAATATAATCTCCAAAAAGAAAAGGAGAAAAATAAAAAGTTGAGGCACTAGTGTTTTTTTCAATTAAAAATTATTAATGGCAACCAAAGTTTACCAATAACAATGATTTATCCAAATGTTTAGTATAAAAGAAATTAAGTAGATGCCATAATAAACTCCTTGTAGTATAATTTATTTTTAATTTTTAATAAAAATGCCTTTTATTGAATTATCTTTACATAGGGTGCAATTTAATGCACTTGTTATATCATGGCAAAATCAAAAAAACAACCTAAGCGCTATTTATTTGAAGAAGTATTAGCGTTTTTGAAACATAACGACGGCAAATCATTTAACTATAAACAGCTTGGTGCTGCCATGGAAATTGACAATGAAAGTGATCGGTTTGCATTATTAGAAACATTAGAGGAACTTAAACATCAAGGTTTTGTACTTGAAAAAGAAGTTGGGAAATACCAAGTAAAAGAATCAAAAGCCTATCAAACGGGTACCATTGATTTTACAACGCAAGGAACTGCCTTCGTTATTATTTCTGCTGATGTACCAGATGTATTTATTCCTTTTAAAAGAACCAAAGATGCCTTGCATGGCGACTTAGTAAAAATACTAGTCCATGCACAACATGGGCGCGGTAAAGCTGAAGGTGAAGTGGTTGAAGTTATACAACGTCGCAAAACAAAATTTGTTGGTAGTATTCAAATCAATCCAAAATTTGCTTTTGTTGTTCCTGATTACACTAAATTACATGTTGATTTTTTTGTGCCCTTAGCTGATATTAATGGAGCTAAAACTGGACAAAAAGTGTTGGTGGAATTATCGGAATGGAAACGAGGGTCAGAAAATCCAAACGGAAAAGTAGTTGAAGTATTAGGTAATTCTGGTGAACACGAAACAGAAATTAATGCCATCATGGCTGAATATGGCCTACCAATGGCATTTACGAAGGAGGTGGAAGCTGCAGCAAAAAAATTAGCAACCGAAATTACTCCCGAAGAAATTGCTAAACGTAAAGATTTTAGAGAAATCACAACGTTTACAATTGATCCACATGATGCAAAAGATTTTGATGATGCTTTATCCTTGCAAAAATTAGAAAATGGAAATTGGGAAGTTGGAGTTCACATTGCAGATGTAACACATTACTTAAAACCACATACTATTTTAGATGAAGAAGCCGTAAGCCGCGCAACCTCTGTGTATTTGGTAGATCGCTGTGTGCCCATGCTGCCTGAAGTATTAAGTAATTTTGCTTGTTCACTTCGCCCGCATGAAGAAAAATACTGCTTTAGCGCTGTATTTGAATTAGATGAATTTGCTCAAATTCAAAATCAATGGTTTGGTAAAACAGTTATTTATAGTGATCATCGGTTTTCTTATGAAGAAGTACAAACCGTTATAGAAACTGCTGAAGGCCCATACAAAGAAGAAATATTTACGCTTGATCGTTTGGCGAAATTATTAAGAGCTGAGCGAACATCAAAAGGCTCCATCTTTTTTGATAAAGCCGAAGTTAAATTTCAATTAGATGATGCAGGTGCGCCAACAGGTGTGTATTTTAAAACACAAAAAGATGCGCATAAATTAATTGAAGATTTTATGTTATTGGCTAATAAAAAAGTGGCGGAGTTTTTAGGTAAGAAAAAAGCTGATGCCAAAGATTCTTCAACTGCGCTCAGGACCACAAAAGAAAAAGATAAAAACGATAAAGGTTCTGATGCAGTTGTATATCGGATACATGATGTACCAAAAGATGAAAAATTATTGGAGCTTAATACCTTTGTAGAACGTTTTGGCTATTCGGTTTCGGTTGGTAATCGACAAAAAACAGCGCAATCTATTAATAAATTATTGCAAGATGTTAAAGATAAAAAAGAACAAAGCATGATTGAATTGCTTGCTGTTCGCTCAATGCCAAAAGCTGTTTATACTACCAAAAATGTGGGGCACTATGGATTAGGATTTGATTACTATACCCATTTTACTTCACCAATTCGTCGTTACCCGGATGTGATGGTGCATCGTTTGTTGGAAGCTAAATTAAATCATACCCATTATTTAAAATCGGATGAGTTAGAATTGTTGTGTAAACATTCTTCTGAAATGGAAAAATTAGCATCTGATGCTGAACGTGCTTCTATTAAATATAAACAAGTTGAATATTTAGAAGATAAAATTGGGCAGGATTTTGAAGGGGTGATTAGTGGCGTAACCGAATGGGGAATTTTTGTAGAAATTATTGAAAATAAATGTGAAGGGCGCGTGAATATGCGCGAAATGAAAGATGATCAATATATTTTTGATGAGGATAATTACCGTGTTGTTGGTCGCCGAACGGGCCGTATTTACTCGCTAGGAGATAGAGTAACCATTAAAGTTAAACGTGCTGATTTAGTGAAAAAACAATTGGATTTTGAATTTGTACAAAGCGCTATTCCTAAACAAATTGAAATTAGAAATGAAAAACGCTATAAAAAAAGGCGATAATCTTTATCGTAAAGTTTAAAATTAGAACAAAAAAATCTAAGGAACACTTATTTTTTTCTGCATATAAAATAAACAATCATTAAAGCAATGAATTATATATAACGATGGAAATTATATAAACAATGTTGCTTCTTCTATTTTAACATTATTAGTAACTGGATACGTGTCAAATAAAAATTGAAGAGTTTCGTTAATGTTATTTGCTTTAATTTTTGGATTGTTGTTATTGCCTTCAAACCACTTTTCTATAATATCCGAAAAATCATCTTCAATTGTTTGTAAAACTTTTACCCCCATTTGCTTAATTGCTGCCGCATTGCATTGCTGCTCGTAATGATTTTTAATTGGAATACTAATTAATTTTTTACCAAGAAATAAAGCTTCCGAAGGAGTTTCAAAACCTCCTCCGGTTATTAAACCATGGCAGCTTAATAAGCTTTTATTAAATAAAGATTGATTAATGGGATAGTACGTAATATTTTTTTCAATTCTAATTGATTTAATAGTATCTAAAAACCAATGAAAATTAATGTGTGGTAATTTATTAAATGCTTCAAGCAAACAATGCTCTTGAAAAGAAGGTAAATAAACGGTTACATGTTTTAAATCTGTAGGAGTTGCATTTATAAATTCCTCTTTTATTACAGGAGGTAAAATAAACGAATCGTACTTTTGAAAGTGAAAACCAATATGATTAGTG
>JBIKOX010000247.1:0-3700 GCA_044357775.1 Bacteroidia bacterium
ACCCACTACACTTTTTTTATCCGGACGTGGTGTAGAATCAGATTGAAAACTTGCCTGATGCCCTAATTGAACGGATGGTAGTTTTTTTAATTTGCAAGCTAAAGAAGTTACAAAATCAAAATCATTTATAATGACATCATATTTTTCGAGTGGTAAAGATTTGGCATCTTTATACATCATGTAAGGTTTAATGTTTTTCACTACATCAAAATAATTTAACCCACCACATTTACTATAATGCAAACTGCAACCCTTACTTCTGTATTTAACAGGCAAATTAAAATCTAAATTGGCATTATTGCCACTTAAAAAAAAATCTACTTCTCCAAATTTTTGCAAATAAGGATATAATTGCTGAGCACGACTAACATGTCCATTTCCAGTAGCTTGAACAGCGTAAAATATTCTTGTTTTTTTCATCTATAGATATTTCCAATTTATCTTCATTAATTCTTTTAATTTGGCAAGCATACTTAGTTCCTTAGTTAGGATGCTAATATTTTGGCCACAATATCTTCCTGATCAAAATATTCTTTTTGGTAAATTAGGTTTAAGTAATTTTGGTCATAACTAAAAATCTGCCAACAGCCATTATTGTATTCTAAAGAGGTTAAATTTTCAATCCAATCTCCACTATTCATATAGGTAACTGTACCTTTATCATTAGATACATTTTTTATTTGAGGCATATGAATATGACCACAGATCACATGGTCGTATTCTTTTTCAATAGCTAGTTCGGCTGCAGTGCTTTCAAAATCACTCACAAAAGAGACCGCTTTTTTTACACCGTCCTTCACTTTTTTAGAGAGGCTCATTTTTTCTTGCCCAAATAATTGTAATAACCAATTGATAAAACGATTTATGAGTATCAATAAATCGTATCCTTTTCCTCCTAATTTTGCTAAAATTTTTGCATAACCTTTAATGGATGAATCAAATACGTCGCCATGAAATATCCATGTTTTTTTTCCATCAATATCTAATACTAATTTATCTACTATCTCAAGATTGCCAAGTTGTAGATCAGTATATTTTCGTAACATTTCGTCGTGATTACCTGTAATGTAATACACTTTTGAGCCGTAACTCGCCATTTTCATTATTTGGCGAAGTACATCCATGTGTGACGCTGGGAAATAATTTTTACTAAAATTCCACATGTCAATAATGTCGCCGTTGAGAATCAACGTTTGAGGATTAACCGATTTAAGGTAGTGAAGTAATTCTTTTGCGTGACAGCCAAACGTGCCTAAATGCACGTCACTAATCACTAAAACTTGCAATTCTCTTTTGCTATACATTATTAGTTTTTACAAATGTATAGCTGCTCTATTACGTAAATGTTTTATATATATTAATAAAGTACAAAGAAATTGACATGAAATTGAAAACACTCTCACTAAAAATAACTACTTATAAAGTGATTTTTACATTGCGGTTGAATACTGCAACCTATTTAAAGCATTAAAATAAATAAAACCAATACTAGCTTTTATTTAGTATTAGATTATAAAATTGCTCTAAACAATAAAAATAATCCGCCAGATAAAATAATTGTAACGGGCAAGGTTAGCACCCAAGCTAATAAAATATTTGTTATGGTAGAACGCTGTAAGTTTTTTAAGCCTTTTTTAGCAACCATACTTCCCATAATACCTGAGCTCAGCATGTGCGTGGTACTTACAGGTGCTTTATAAGCCGTAGCAATACCAATGCCAATAGCGGCTACAATTTCAGCAGACGCTCCTTGCGCATAACTCATATGTTGCTTTCCAATTTTTTCTCCAATTGTTTTTACAATACGTTTCCATCCAATCATAGTTCCTAAACCTAAACAAACAGAAATCATAATGATTACCCACGATGGAGCAAATTCTACTAATTTTTTAGCGCTATCTACTTCTTTTTTTAAGGCACTAGCATCCGATTTTGAAATAGCAAGGTTTTCACTTTTCATTAACTTTTCTGCGCCTTTTGTTACTTTAACAATGTCTTTACGCAATTCAAAACGATCTGCAGCTGCAACACCTTCTACAGAAAAAATTCCAGAGGTTGCGCTATTAAAATGCTGCGCATGTTTTTTGATACTATAAAAATTTTTAAATTCTTCCTTTCCAAACTGCGAAGTATCTGCTTTCGAAATAACTTGTTCAATTACCGTTATATTAGCACTAACGCTCTGCAAGTTTATTTCACTATCTAACGAAAAATAGGCTGGCATAATTGCAATTAATATCATCATTACTAATCCAACCCCTTTTTGACCATCATTTTGTCCGTGGAAAAAACTCACCATGCCACATGTAAACCATAGCAGCATTCTAATTGCAATTGGTGGAGTTTTTCCTGGAATTGGTTCTTTGTAAAAAATATCATTTTTTACAAAACGTTTAAAAATAAACATAATGGCTATAGCTGCTGCAAATCCGGCAAATGGAGAAATTAATAATGCCCAACCTGTTTCTTTTGCTTTATCCCAATTTACTGCACTGCCGCCAATACTATCAGGTAAAAAATAAAATGCAATCCCGATTCCTAAAATAGAACCTATTAAAGTATGGGAACTTGATGCCGGTAATCCAAAATACCATGTCCCTAAATTCCATATAATAGCCGATAATAATAATGCTATGATCATGGCAATGCCATGCATTACATTGCTATCTACCAAAACTTCCATCGGTAATAAATTTACAATACCCATTGCAACTCCAATTCCGCCAGTTAATACGCCAATAAAATTTAATAAACCGCTATAAACAACTGCAACAGTGGGTTTCATAGAATTTGTGTAAATTACAGTAGCAACAGCGTTGGCAGTATCATGAAATCCGTTTACAAATTCAAATGTACATGCTAGCAATAAGCATATAATTAAAAAGACGATTAGTGTTGTTGTCATTTTTGATTTTTTGTAAATGTAAGTTGTTGTTGTTTTAACTGTGTTAAGTTAACGTTAATTTAAAAATTTAATTGACACTGAATCCTCATAAACGAGCCCACTTGATAATTATCTTTTTTTACTCTGTCTGATGTCCATTTTGAAGAATGTACCCAACTTGCAGTCACCTCTAATTGTTTTAACGGCTGGTACTCAATTCCTCCTTCAAACTCCTCAACTTTATAAGCTCTTGCGTCTAATTCAAACTTTTTACCTCCATCATAGTAGGTGTATCTTGCAAATGGTATTAATATTTGTTTTTTTAATTTTATTAAATAACTCATTGTTACATATCCACCTTTTAAATCTTTAGTAGAGATTGAATCTATTAAAAAGTCATATTGTGGTCCTTTTCCAATATTATATTCAGCCTGAATACCAAACGGTTTTGGATACAATACCAATGATGCGGCCATTCTTTCATCTAAATATTCTAAACTTTTATTCTTTTTAACGCCGGTGGTTATTTGATCTAATTTATATTGACCGCTATACATTTGAACACCTGGTTCAATAATTTGATTCCATAATGTAAAAGGATATGAAGCTCTTGCTACCCAATGAGAATTATTATTTATTTCCGGTTTATTTGCTGTTTGACCGTTGTACAAACCAAAACCAACAATTCCATAGTCGCCAGAACCCTTTAAACCATCATTAACTAATGTTGAATATAATTCTCTTACTTTTTTTGGAGCGTAATAAAAAAACAGTCCTAAATCTCGTTCATTAGCAACAGCACTATTTAAAGCATCA
>JBIKOX010000071.1:0-13261 GCA_044357775.1 Bacteroidia bacterium
CAACAACTGGTAGCTTTACGATTGATTTCCAAAATATAAATAAAAATAAAATTGAAGTTGAGGTGTATGATGCTATTGGTAAATTAGTGTTGGCGCAAACTACGTTAAGCAATCGCACTATTATATCGTTAGAGCAGTTTGCAAAAGGTATTTATAATGTAAGATTAAAGGAAAGTGGCAACTATTCAGTTATTAGAATAATCAAAGAATAATTGATAAAAAACATAGAATTCAAAAGCCTCATCTGCCAGCTGGCAGATGAGGCTTTTTTAATTTACAATGCTACGATCTATTATTTTTTAGCAGCAGCATATAGCTCGCTAACTTTTTCCCAGTTAATCACATTAAAAAATGCAGCCATATAATCAGGACGACGATTTTGATAATGCAAATAATAGGCATGCTCCCAAACATCCATTCCTAAAATTGGCGTTCCTTTGCAATCTGCAATATCCATTAATGGATTATCTTGATTTGGTGTAGAGCAAACGCAAAGTTTTCCTTCTTTAACACAAAGCCAAGCCCAACCTGAACCAAAACGTGTTGCACCAGCAGCAGTAAAATCAGCCTTAAATTTATCAAAGCCGCCTAAGTCTGTTTCGATAGCTTTTGCTAAATCTCCGTCAGCTGGCGGGATACCACCAGTATTTGGAGCCATAATTTGCCAAAATAAGGAGTGATTATAATGTCCGCCACCATTGTTACGCACAGCCATTGGGAACTTAGAAATATTTTTGCAAATATCTTCAATGCTCATTTTTTCGGCATCAGTTCCTGCAATTGCATTATTTAAATTTGTTACATAAGCTTGATGATGTTTGCTATGGTGTATTTCCATTGTTCTAGCATCAATATTTGGCTCTAATGCACTATAGGCATAATCTAATTTAGGTAATTCAAATGACATATTATTTTATTTTTAGGGTTTATATTTGTTTTAATTGAGTAATTGTTTGCAATGGATTGTTACTTCCAAAAACGGTATTGCCAGCGACTAAAACACCAGCACCGGCTGCTAATAATTTTTTGTAGTTATTTAAATCTACGCCTCCATCAATTTCAATTAAAGCGTTTGAGTTTTTTTCGCTAATTAATTTTTTAAGGGAAGAAACTTTTGAATAGGTATTTTCAATAAATTTTTGTCCACCAAATCCGGGATTCACGCTCATTAAACAAACCAAATCAACATCGGCTATAATATCATGCAACAAGTGAATGGGAGTATGAGGATTAAGTGCAACGCCTGCTTTCATGCCAAGCGCCTTTATATTTTGAATACTTCGGTGTAAATGAGCACAGGCTTCAATATGAACAGTTAAAACATCCGCTCCCGCATCTTTAAATAACTGTGTATAACGATCAGGGTCTACAATCATTAAATGAACATCCAATGGCTTTTTAGCGTGTTTTTGAATTGCTTTTAAAACCGGGAATCCAAAAGAAATATTTGGAACAAATGCACCATCCATTATATCAATATGAAACCAATCCGCATCAGAACTATTAATCAGTTCTATGTCTCGTTGTAAATTTCCGAAATCGGCTGATAAAACTGAAGGCGCTACTAAATGTGACATTTATTAAATTTAAAAACTCAAAAATATAAAAATATAAAGGTTTTTACATGAATTTGTTTTTAACAAAAAGCAAATTTTATTTAAAACAAAACGTTCGATTTTTTTTTGAAAGGTCAAATAGTAAATAAAAAAAGGAGGCCAAACACAAGCCTCCTTTCTCACTTTTCACTAACACACACTAAACTATCCTAAATAACCCATTAAAAACTTACTGCGTGATGCATGTTTTAACCGGCGTACTGCTTTTTCTTTAATTTGACGAACTCTTTCTCTGGTTAGTTCAAACTTTTCACCAATTTCTTCTAATGAATGGGAATGACTGCCACTTAATCCGTAATATAATCTTACTACATCTGCTTCACGTGGTGTTAATGCAGTTAATGCTCTATTAATTTCACTTCTTAAACTTTCTATAATTAGGTCGTTATCTGGCGCAGCTTCATGTTTATTTTCTAATAATTCATACATACTGCCACCATCTTCTAAATTCCCTAAAGGTGCGTCCATACTCATGTGCCTTACCTGATTACGCATAATATCACGAATATCTGCAGGTAAAATATCTAATATTTCCGAAATTTCTTCGGCAATTGGCTCACGCTCTAGCTCTTGCTCTAACTTTGCATAAGTTTTATTTATTTTATTTATAGCACCAATTTTATTTAAAGGTAAGCGCACAATTCGAGATTGTTCGGCTAATGCTTGCAAAATACTCTGTCTAATCCACCAAACAGCATAAGAAATAAATTTAAAACCACGAGTCTCGTCAAAACGCTGAGCGGCTTTAATCAAGCCCATGTTACCTTCGTTAATTAAATCGGGTAAACTTAATCCTTGATTTTGATATTGCTTTGAAACGGAAACAACGAAACGAAGGTTCGCTTTTACTAATTTATCTAATGCCAGTTGATCTCCTTGTTTTATTTTTTGAGCTAAAACTACTTCTTCATCTGCAGTAATTAATTCAACACGACCAATGTCTTGTAAATACATATCAAGAGAGGCGGTTTCGCGATTGGTAATTTGTTTGGTAATCTTTAATTGTCTCATGGCTCAGTACTTAAAATTTTATCCCTTTAAATGCTTGGAAATTAGTCGTTTCAATTAGTATTACGCTATAAAATTAATTTCGTTACACGCTTTTGAGTGAACCGCCACTTTAAATGATTGAATGGTTACTCTTATTTAGGGGTTATTTTAAATAGTAATTAAATGTTGAAAAATGGCACTGCTTTCTGTGAAAAATAAACAAGTACGCTATATTTAATTTCCGATATTTAACCAAGATATGTTACAACATTTACGCATACAAAATTTTGCTCTAATTGAACAAACCGAAGTCCATTTAAATAAGGGTTTAACGGTTATTACTGGAGAAACGGGTGCAGGAAAATCGATACTATTAGGAGCACTTGGATTAACACTAGGTAACAGAGCGGATGTAAGCTCACTTCATAACAAAGCGAAGAAGTGCATTATTGAGGCGCAATTTAATATTGCAGAATATCACTTAAAATCTTTTTTCGAAACGTATGAATTGGATTTCGAAGAAGTAACTACGATCAGAAGAGAAATTACTCCTGAAGGTAAATCGCGTGCATTTGTAAATGATACCCCTGTAACAATATCGGTATTAAAAGAATTAGGCGATCAATTAATTGATATTCATTCTCAGCACGAAACCTTATTATTAAAAGAGACTAATTTTCAGTTTGAATTAGTAGATGCCTTTGCTCAAACAACTTTATTATTTGTTGATTATAAAAAACAATTTGGCACCTTACAAAAACTTAAAAAGCAATTAGAAGAATTATTTACTCAAGAAAGTCGAGCTAAAAAAGAATTGGATTATTTTCAATTTCAATTTAATGAATTAGACGAGGCAAATATTAAAGTTGGTGAACAACATAAGCTTGAAGAAGAATCCGAAACTTTAGAAAATGCCGAATTTATTAAAGGAAACCTAGTAAAATCATCGATAGCTATTTCGGGTGGTGATGAAAATGTAATTTCTGCTTTAGCATTGGCAAAACTACAATTGCAAAACGTTTCTAAATTCGGAAAACAGTTTAATGAATTATTTGAGTGCATAAATTCAGTAATTATCGAATTAAAAGAATTATCAAAAGATATTGATGCGTGCGAAGAAGATGTGGTTTATGACAATGCGCGCCTTGAAGAAGTGAATGCTCAATTAGATAAACTCAATCGCCTATTAAAAAAACATGGAGTTAAGTCTGAAGATGAATTATTAGGAATAAAAGATGATATTGAAAAGAAACTACAGCAGTTTTCATCTTTGGAAGTAAGTATTGAAACAACACAAAAAGAAATCGCCTTTTTAGAAAAGCAATGTAACACGTTAGCCAAAGAATTATCTGATAAGCGACAAAAATCAACCGTTGGAATTGAACAAAATATAAAAGCAATGCTCGCCAGTTTATCAATGGCAAATGCACAATTTAAAATAGAATTAAAGCCACAAGATAAACTAACAATAAATGGTTTGGACGCCATTTCATTTTTATTTACAGCTAATAAAGGTGCAGATTTTAAAGAATTGCATAAAACAGCATCGGGCGGAGAATTATCTCGGTTGATGTTATGTTTAAAAGCACTTTTAGCAGAACGCACGGCACTTCCCACAATTATTTTTGATGAAATTGATACCGGAGTGAGCGGAGATGTAGCAGACAAAATTGGAAACATTTTGTTGGCCATGGAAAAAAACATGCAGGTAATTACGATTACTCATTTACCGCAAATGGCAAGCAAAGGTGGTAATCATTTATTTGTTTATAAATCAGACACAAAAGATAAAACCACTTCCAGTATTAAATCACTTACTAAAGATGAGCGAGTAGCTGAAATAGCAAAAATGCTAAGTACTGGTATGCCTACCGAGACAGCAATTAAGAACGCCAAAGAGCTATTGAATGCATAATTAAATCATAATTTGTATATTTACAAAACTAAAAAAACACATCATATGGCTTACAACTTATTAAAAGGAAAACGCGGAATTATTACCGGTGCATTAGATGAAAATTCAATTGCTTGGAAAGTAGCTCAAAAATGCCACGAAGAAGGCGCCACTTTTACTCTGACTAATGCTCCAATCGCTATGCGTTTAGGAGAAATCAATAAATTAGCAGAAGAAACAGGAGCTAAAATAATTCCAGCTGATGCAACAAGTATAGAAGATATTACAAAATTATATACCGAGTCAATGGATGTATTGGGAGGTAAAATTGATTTTGTTTTACACTCGATTGGTATGAGTGTTAATATTCGTAAAAATATTCCTTATACTGAATTAAACTATGATTTTTTTCAAAAGGGAATTGACGTTTCTGCATTATCTTTTCATAAAATGTTAGCAGTGGCTCATAAATTAGATGCTTTAAATGAAAACGCTTCAGTTGTTGCTTTATCATACATTGGCGCCCAACGCACATATCCATTTTATACTGACATGGCGGACATTAAAGCAATGTTAGAAAGTATTGCTCGTACATTTGGATACCATTATGGTAAACAAAAGAAAGTTCGTATTAATACTATTTCTCAATCGCCTACTAAAACATCGGCAGGAAATGGCATTAAAGGATTCTCTGATTTTTATGACTTTGCAGATTTACAGTCTCCATTAGGTAATGCTAGTGCTGACGATTGTGCAAACTATACGGTAAGTTTATTTTCAGATTTAACGCGCATGGTAACTATGCAAAATTTATATCACGATGGCGGATATAGCTCAACAGGAATAAGTGCTGAGTTATTAGAAAAAACTCAAGGATAAAAAATTAAAATACTATTAAATGCTCTTCAGCTTAAACTAATTTGGCAACATACAATTTAGATATTACTTCTGAAGAGCATTTTGATTTTGATGTGTTTTCTATTACCAGTACAGAAAGCATTTATCGAGTTGTACATGAATTAAATCAAGCATTAAACATAGATTTACAATTAGTTGATTTACTTGATTTTACTCATAAACAAGGTCACGATTTTTATTTCCCACTATACGGTTTTGTGCATGAGGAATTGAGTATTGAATTTAATTTATTACCAAACCAAACGTCTTTTCAACCAAAAGTTCAAGGTACTTCAAAGTCAGAATTTGACTTATTTGCAGGCGACATAGAACAAACGACAAAGCTGCTTCCTGAATTAGAAAATTCAGATTATTTTTTAATTGTTAAAGGAGATAATAGATACATGCATAATCACATTGTTTTTGATGCAATTAAGTTAAATCCAGCATTCATTATTGTTCACGAAATTTTTTTAGAAGAATTAAAAGATAAAAAATCAAAAAGTAATTTATTATTTTAATTCCTTAATTGTATTCTTAATTATCTTTTTTAAAGAACTCATAAACTAAATTTGCTTTAGAGTTGCCAATAATTTCTACAAGTTCGGCCAAAGTAGCTTCTTTAATTCCTTTAACGGATTTGAGTTCAGTTAGTAATTTTTGCGCCGTTTTATCACTAATTCCTTTAATTTCTGATAACTCTGTTTTAAAGGTTTCACGACTTCTTTTATTGCGATGATGAGTTATTCCAAAACGATGTGCTTCATCGCGGATGTGTTGTATAATTTTCAATGTTTCGGAGCGTTTATCTAAATACATGGGAATCGGATCGCCTGGAAAATAAATTTCTTCAAGTCGCTTAGCAATTCCAATAACGGTTACCTTGCCCATTAAATCCAATTTTCGTAAACTTATAATAGCCGCGCCTAATTGTCCTTTACCGCCATCAATAACAATGAGTTGTGGCATTGGCAAACCTTCTTCAATAACACGTGTGTATCGTCTTAAAATAACTTCTTCCATGGTGGCAAAATCATCCGGACCTATCACAGTTTTTACATTGTAATGACGGTATTCTTTTTTGGCCGGCTTTCCATCAATAAAAACAGGCATAGCGCTTACCGCATAATTACCTTGTATGTTCGAATTATCAAACCCTTCAATACGACGAGGTTCAACCTTCATGCGTAAATCTTTCATCATTTGTTGCATCACACGGTCCGTATGCCTTTCTGGATCAATAATTGCTAATTGTTTTTCGCGCTCTCGTTTATAGGCTTCCGCATTTTTAAAACATAAATCCATTAAATGTTTTTTATCGCCAATTTTTGGAACTACATATTTTGCATTATCAAATACAAGTTCAGGCTCAAAGGGAACAAAAATTTCTTTGCTTAAAGAATTGTAACGTATTCTAATTTCATTGATGGCAAATACCAACATTTCCTCATCGGTTTCATCTAATTTCTTTTTTAATTCTAAAGTTTGTGCTTGAATAATTGTGCCATTCATCACTTTAAAGTAATTTATATACGCTACTTTATCATCGCTAATAATAGCAAATACATCTGTATCAGTAATTGAAGGATGCACAATGGTAGATTTACTTTGATATTTTTCTAGTAATTCAATTTTCTTTTTAATGACTGCAGCATGTTCAAATTCTAATTTTTCGGCATGTTCAAGCATTAAAAGTTTCAAATCTTTAACAGCAAAATTAATATCACCTTTCACAATTTCTCTGATGTGGTTAATTCCTCTCTCATAATCTTGTACACTTTGATTGTCAATACAAGGCGCTTTACATTTGCCAATTTGAAATTCTAAGCAAGCTTTAAATTTTTTACTATCAATATTTTCCTCACTTAAATCTAAAGTACAAGTTCGTAGTGGATACAATTGTTTTATTAAATCCAATAAAATAAACATGGTTGTTACTGATGGATAAGGTCCAAAATAATCTGCCCCATCTTTTTTTAATTGTCGGGTATGGTAAATTCTCGGAAAACGTTCTTTAGTGATAACAATCCATGGGTAGGTTTTGTCGTCACGCAACATAATGTTGTATTTGGGCGTGAGACTTTTAATTAAATTGTTTTCTAAAATTAGCGCGTCCATTTCGGTATCAACAATTATGGTTTTGATATCCACTATTTTTTTAACCATAATTCGTAAACGATACGTATCGTGTTCTTTTGTAAAATAGGATGTAACGCGTTTTTTTAAATTTTTTGCTTTTCCAACATACAGCAAATTATTATCTTCATCATAATAACGATACACTCCCGGATTGTCGGGTAGTGTTTTTAAGATACTTTGTATATAATCTGAAAATATTTCCAATACTTTACAAAGTTAGTTGTTTATGGACATATTGCTCCTAGCGGAGCAAAAAAATGATGTTGGTGTATTATCGCACCTAACGGTGCTATAAACATATTGCTCCTAGCGGAGTAAGTAGGCGAACTTTTTTGATATTAAACATATTGCTCCTAGCGGAGCAGATAACAAAAAATATTTTTAATTTAAAAATTATATATTTACTTAGTTGTTTTGCCTCAGAGAGGCAAAATGTTTATAACCATAGTAACAAAAAAAATACAAGCCCCAGCGGGGCGACATGTTATGCCAAATACCTACTCGCAATTATATGTTCAAATAGTTTTTGCTGTTAAAGGAAGACAAAATTTAATTTCAAAAAACAATCGCGAGGAGTTACATAAATACATTACTGGAATAGTTCAAAATAGAGAGCAAAAAATGCTGGCTATATTTTGTATGCCTGATCATATTCATGTTTTTGTAAATATTAAACCATCAATATCCATTTCTGATTTGGTTAGAGATATAAAAGCTAACTCAACTAAATTTATAAATGAACGTAATTGGATTAAAGGAAAGTTTAATTGGCAAGAAGGGTTTGGAGCATTTTCATATTCTAAAAGTCATATTGGAAATGTTATAAATTACATCCTAAACCAAGAGGAACATCATAAAGCAAAAACATTTAAAACAGAATATTTAGATTTTTTAGAGAAATTTGAAATTGAATATAATGAGAAATATCTATTTGAATGGATAGAATAAAAACCGGATGTTGATTAAAAACAAAACCATATTTATTTCGCCTCTCGATTGGGGCCTTGGTCACGCTGCAAGGTGTGTTCCACTAATAAAAAAATTAATGACAGATAATTTAGTGATTTTGGGGATTACTAAAACAACCGCTTTAATTTTTAATGAAGAATTTCCGACTTTAAAAAAAATAGATATTGAACCCTATCATATTTCTTATTCTAAAAAATTGCCGTTAAGTATTAAATTAATGCTTAATTCGCCAAGAATTTTAAGAGTAATTAAAAAAGAAAACCAACAACTAAAACAAATTATTAAAGAACATCAAATTGAGGTGGTAATTAGCGATAATCGTTTTGGATTAAGTCATGAAAATGTTGAGTGCATATACATGACTCATCAGTTAAATATACAAGCAGGTGTTTTTTCTTTTATTGCTAATAAAATACATCACCATTATATTAAACAATTTAATTCAGTTTGGATTCCGGATTTTGAAGGCGAAAAAATCTGTTTGGCTGGTAAATTATCAAGAAATACATCACTTAAAAATGTTACTTACGTAGGCCCATTAAGTCGCCTGCAAAAAGTTGATGAAATAAAAGAGGAATATGATTATTTGTGTTTACTGTCAGGGCCAGAACCTTTGAGGACAGATTTAGAAATAATTCTGATAGAAAAAGCAAATCAATCCGATAAAAAAAATTGTATTGTGAGAGGAACTAATATAGAACAAAAAAGTTTCGTAAATAAAAATGTAACAATTATTGATTTACCAAATGCAAAAGAGTTGAGTCAATTAATTAGTAAGTCAAAAACAATTGTATGTAGAAGTGGTTATAGTACTTTGATGGATTTACATAACTTAAACAAAACGAATTTTATTTTAATTCCAACTCCCGGTCAGCATGAGCAAGTTTATTTAGCCAATTATTGGGAACAAAAGTTTGACGCTAAGGTTATAGATCAAAAAGATTTGGCTTCTTTCTCATTGTTTAATTGAAAATAAATAAATTAGTTCTTTAATCCCGATTATTGAAGATCAAATCGAGTAAAATCATAATTATCTTAGTAATCTCTGTCTTCTGCGTTATATAAATTTTGATTGACCAATTCACAATAGTAGTTTCATAACTCTAGATTTTAGCATTGGTTGAGACTGTGAAATTCAACTACATTAGTTGTAGTGTTTATATTAAAAAAAATAGGTTTTTATTTATTTATTGTTGCTTCAATGGCTTCAGCTATTTGGGGTTATTTTCGATTAAAAGAAAGTAAGGCACCAATTGGCTCGGTATTACAACACATTCCTGGTAACGCCATGTGTGTTATTGAAACCGAAAATTGCAGCGAATTAATTTCTCAGTTAACCCGTCAAAATCTAATATGGAATTCTTTATTAAGTAACTCGTCTATTACAATTGCTCAAAATGGAATTAGTTACTTAGATTCTCTTATAAATTCATCAAGAGAAATCACACAAATTATTTCTGGAAACTCAATTTATTGGTCTTTTATTAAGCAACCAAAAAGTACCGAGCACCTTATTTTATTTAAATTAAAAGAAAAAAACAATGAAGAAGTACTAGTTGATTTTTTCAATAAATCTTTTGCAAAAGATTCTTCGGTGTCATCGTTTGATGTTTATTATTTCACCAATAATAAACAAAAATGGTTGTTTTGTTACAAGGATGGCATTGTGTATTTAAGTTCGGATTTATCTTTACTACAAAAATGTTTGGAGTTAAATAAAAGCGAATCACTTGCTAATAATGCAACCTATACTGATTTATTAAAAATAAATGGCGAACAAAAAACACAGGTTTATTTAAATCATAAATTAACTAATTTATTTTCTAAAAATTTATTTACTCAACAGTCGTTATTTAGTGTTGAAGTTCAGTTAAACCAAATTACCTTAACAGGTTATTCAAATACGGATAGTTTATCGTTATTTAACTGTACTAAAAATCAGAATTCAGAGAGCATTAAAGGGTTCGAGCATCTTCCAAGTGATCCGGCAACTTTGCAAGGCTTCAATTTAAGTGATGCTGATCTTTTTTATAAAAACACAGAACAACAAAATTCAACTGAGGTAAATGAGCACAATAAAATAGCCTGGAATAGTTTAAACGATAGTGCTTTATACAATATTAAAAAGGAGAGTTTAGAAAATATAGATAACGAATTGCTTTTAGCAACCTACGTTATAAATGATGTTCAAAGCCAAATAGTAAGTTTAAAAATTAAAGATTTAGAAAAAGGTGCGCAGCTAACTAAGCTTATTAGTGATAGTGTTTTAAATTATGCGGATTTAAATTATTACAAATTGCATACACTATTTTCAAATTTATTTTCTGTTACAAAATCTGACTTCAAAAAGGAATATGCCTGTTTATATGAAAATCATATTTTGTTTTTTTCAAATAAATTAGTTCTAAATCATTTTCAGCAATCGCTTTTAAATAGCCAGTTATTAAGCAAAAATATACCATTTATGAATTACGCTACTGATAATTTATTATTAGAATGTAATTATTTTTATTACGAAAATTCAGAATTAATAAAATCTTATAATTTAAAATCAATTATAAATTCAAACGAATTATTGACATCTGAAAATGCAACTTCTCAACTATCGGTAACTGCAAAAAATTATAAAAACGCTGTTCAAGTGCGTGTTAATGCGAGTCATGCAAAAACCAAAACAGATAGCAATAGTAATTCCGTCATTTCTTTATGGTCTTTTGCGGCAGATTCTATTATTGAAACAAGTGTACAGGTTTTCACTAATCATCTAACTCAAGAAAACGAATTATGTTTTCAAGATAACGCAAAAACACTTTACTTAATTAATTCAACCGGTAATTTAATTTGGAAAAATAAAATTACAGAAGCTATTACATCTGAAATTTATACAGTTGATCTTTTTAAAAATGGAAAATTGCAACTACTTTTTAATTCAGATAATTACCTACATTTAATTGATCGAAATGGAATCTATGTTCAGGGCTATCCAATTAAGTTAGCTGCTAAGGTCACTTCTAATTTAACCGTATTAGACTATGATGGAAATAAAGATTATCGTTTATTTGTAGCATGTGCAGATAAACGTATCTATAATTTTTCTTTAAGCGGAGTAAAGACGGAAGGCTTTGTTCCAGTAAAAACCGAAGCTGAAGTAAGCTTGCCTATTAGTTTTGCGCATATTGGAGCAAGTGATTATTTGCTTACTGCAGATGTTTCTGGAAAAATATATGCATTTAGCAGAAAAGGTGACGGTAGAATTGATTTTAAAAATAAAACTATTGCCAACTTAAAAAATTTGTTTGTGTTAACAGGAAATAATTTAGATAACACCAAGTTGATTTATGTAGACAATAAAAGTAATTTACTACATTCAATAACTTTATCTGATAAAAAAGAGGCATTAAAGTTAGGTGATGAATTAAGTGGGTTTAAGACTTCCTTTACTTTAGTGAACGATGATTCTCAAGCAGATATTTTAGCTTATGGTAACGGTGCTTTGTATGCTTATGATTTATTTACAAGTAAATTGGTTGAGTACTTTAATGAATTAGCTGTTTATGATGATGCACAATTTTTGCAAACCAGCGAAGACAATTGGATTATAGCATTCGATAAAATAGGTCAAAAAATGGATGTACTTAATGCTGATGGAAAGTTGGTTAAATCAGTATCAAATGTTACAAAAAAACCATTGATATGTAATTTATACAAGAATGGAAAAATTTACGCACTATTGGTTAACGGAAATAAATTGAGTTGTCAGGAATTACAATAGAGTAATAAGAACATTAGTTCTTTATAATTTTCTTAATTTCTGTTTTCGAAGAATTTTTAAAAACTACTTTCAAGTAATACATCCCTGAATTTAATTCTGATAAATTTAAGTTTATAGAGGAGTAACCTCCATCATCTATTTTAAAAGTTTCAGTTATTAAAACCTTACCTAAGTTATCGGTAATTTCAGTAATGATTATATTTTTTGTTAACGTATTTACATCAAATTTTATAAAATCATTTGTAGGATTAGGAATAATATCTGAGATATAATCAGTTAGGTTTATATTATTGATTGCAATAATATTTGAGTATTCAAAAGTGCCATCTAAATCAACTTTTTTCAATCGATAGTATGTAATATCAGCATATGGCTCCAAATCCATAGTTTGATAATGTAAAGGCGCTAAACTATTGCCAGCTGCATTAATTTTAATTAAATTATTAAAATTAATTCCATTGTTTGATTTTTCTAAAATGTAATAATCACTATTACTTTCTGTTGCAGAAGTCCAATCAATTTTATTTGCCGCACCTTCATTTTTGCCGGAAAAATCTATTAAATTAATAGGAAGTATTCCGATAGCTGTCCACCCTGAAAAAACAAAATTACAAACGGCTCCAGCCCAGCCGTCAACCATTAAAATATATGTTTGACCAATATTTAAACCCGTGGCAGTAACAGTTCCAGTTGAAACATTACCTGGATTGAAACAATTTGACACGGAGGTAAAGATATTACAACATCCTAATGAACTTTGCGATACAGCATAAACTTCAGCTTGAATTCCTCCAGAACCACATCCTGAAACTGAACTAATTGGTAAGGTAGCCGTAGCTGCACTTGCTACAAAATAATACCACGAATTATTATTTATTTGTCCACAAAAAACATTGGCAACATTCCCAGGTTCATCAACTGTATACATTGATGAGGTAGTGCTTGAGAAAGTGCCTGCTCCTATTGTTAATATGGCTGGATTTG
>JBIKOX010000248.1:0-3669 GCA_044357775.1 Bacteroidia bacterium
GATATTACAAAATTAAGCTACCACGCTTTTTTATATGTAACAAACCATTATGCGTTATTAAATAGTGGTAGTGCTTTAGGTTTTAACTGTGGCCCTTTATTAGTTAAAAAAGCAACATCAAAAATCCAACATTTAGATAAAGCAAGTATTGCTATTCCGGGTAAATTTACAACAGCTAACTTTTTGTTATCTATTGCTTTTCCTGATGCTAAAAACAAAAAAGAACTATTATTTAGTGAAATTGAAGATGCTGTTCTTTTAAATAAAGTAGATGCAGGATTGCTCATACATGAAAATAGGTTTACCTATCAGCAAAAAGGATTAGAAAAGATAATGGACCTTGGCGAGTTTTGGGAAAATTTAATTCATGCGCCAATACCGCTTGGAGGAATTGTAGTTAAAAGAAACATAGATAATTCACTCCAAAAAACAATTGATAGTTTAATAAAACAAAGTGTGGAGTTTGCGTTTTCAAATCCTGAAAGTTGTATGCCCTTCGTTAAACAGCATGCTCAGGAAATGAGTGAAGAGGTGATGAAAAAACACATTGCATTATATGTGAACGATTTTTCCATAGATTTAGGAAATATTGGAAAAAAAGCAATTCAACTATTATTTAATAAAGCTATTGAAAATAAGCTCATTCAAAATATAGAACCTTCAATTTATATTAGTTAATGCCATTTATCGTCAAAAATAAGCTATTCATCAAAAACTTTTAGTGTTCAACTAATTTCCTTTTACATTTATAAAAAACAGATTTATGCAAAAATTAATTTTACTAGCTTCTTCACTTTTTATAGTGAGTCATTCGTTTTCTCAATCGTTAACGCCCGGTATTAACTTATCATATATTGATTCTTCGGCGAGTCCTCGAAATGATATTTACAAATTTGCTAATGGCAAATGGTTAAATACTCAAAAAATACCTGCTAGCGATGGAAGTTGGGGCAGTTTTAATGAAATAAATGAACGCAATGTGGAAAACCTCAAATCGCTGATGGCTGAAGTTTGCAAAGATACCAAAGCGATAGTAGGGTCTGATAACCAAAAATTGCGAGATTTTTATAGCACAGCTATTGATTCAAATAAAGCCGACAAAGATGGAATTAAGCCAATTACTTCCGATTTAGCGCTAATAGATGGCATTAAAACTAATGATGATTTGTTGAAAGTAACTGCACTTCTTAATAAAAAGGGCGTGTCAGGTATGATTGCTTTTTATGTCTATTCCGATTTTAAAAACAGTAACGCTAACACCTGTTATTTGGGGCAATCAGGAATTGGTTTACCGGATAAAGATTTTTATTTCGAGGCACAATATGAATCTGTTAAAAAAGAATATGCAAACCATATTGTCCGGATGTTTGAATGTTTAGGTTTAAAAACGGAAGCTGCTCAAAAAAATGCGAGCATCGTTATGCAAATAGAAACTGAACTAGCTAAAAATTCTCAAAATGCAGTTGAACAAAGAGATCCTCAAAAACAGTATAATCCTTTTACAATTGATGAATTAAAAAAATCATCTCCAAACATCAATTGGAACATTTATTTTAAATCAATTGGCATTTCTACACCTGAAAATTTGATTTTAACTCAACCTAAATTTTACGAAGGACTAAATGCATTTATCATCTCGACTTCAATTAACGATTGGAAAGTGTTTTTAAAATGGAATGTATTACAATCTTCTGCTCCTTACTTATCAAGCAAATTTGTGAAAGAAAGTTTTCAATTTAATGGAACTGTATTATCTGGAAAAAAAGAAATGAAACCTCGTTACAAGCGAGTTCAATCAGCAACAGATGAAGCTTTAGGGGAAGTGCTTGGTAAATTGTATGTAGCGAAATATTTTGATGCAAACTCAAAAAAACGCGTTAACGAAATGGTTGACAATTTAATTGCATCCTACAGAGTAAGAATAGACTCTCGCGATTGGATGAGTGCCGAAACTAAAGCGCAAGCGCAGTTAAAATTAGATAAGGTGATTAAAAAACTAGGTTTTCCAGACACTTGGATTGATTATACGACCTTAAATATTGCAACGGAGTCCTATTGGAAAAATGTTGCAGCTGCCCGCGAATTTCAGTTCCAACGCATGCTAAATAAAATTGGTAAGCCTGTTGATAGAATGGAGTGGGGAATGACTCCTCCAACCGTAAATGCGTATTATAATCCAACATCTAACGAAATTGCTTTTCCTGCTGGAATTATGCAGGTGCCATTTTTTGATGTAAATGCTGATGATGCATTTAATTATGGCGTGATGGGTTCAATTATTGGGCATGAGTTAACACATGGTTTTGATGACCAGGGTTCGCAGTTTGATGCAGACGGAAATTTAAAAATGTGGTGGACGGAAAACGACTACAAGAATTTTAAAACTAAAACTAACTTAATTGTAGAGCAATTTGATGGATATTTGGCTATTGACACTTTGCATGTTAATGGCGAATTAACGCAAGGAGAGAATATTGCCGATTTAGGAGGCTTAACAATGGCTTATTACGCCTATCAAAAGTCACTAAACGGTAAAAAATCACCCGTTATGTCTGGATTTACTGGGGAGCAGCGCTTTTTTTTAGCATGGGTGCAGGGTTGGAAAACATTAATGCGCGACGCTTCTTTAAAACAGTTAATTGCCACAAATCCTCATGCACCAGGCAATTTTAGAGCAATGGCGCCTTTAACTAATATGCAAGAGTTTTACGATGCTTTTGGCGTTAAGGAAGGTGACGGAATGTACCGACCAACTGATAAGCGAGTAAATATTTGGTAATTAGTAAATTTTTTCATTTTTTTTGCAATTTATGTAAAATTAACTACATTTAATCTTTACTAAAATCCCACTTAATGAAAACATTTTACTCTTTTTTATTTTTAGTTAGTTTTTTCGCATTATTTTCTCAAGAAAAAAATGAAAAACTTGCCCGCGAACTCAAAGAAAAACAAGAATCCAAACACACAGATAATCATCCTAAATCATGTGGGTTTAAAGGACAAATGGTATTTGATAAAGATTCATTAATTGGATTTGATGAAGCTTTGGAATGGGATAAATCTTTGCAATTAGGATATAATATTTCTGACAAAATTGTAGCAATAGCAAGGGCTAAAAGGAATTACATTGATTTTAAATATGGGTATAAAACTTTATATACAGGCGGTATAAATCAAGTGCAATCTGGTTGCAATAATGTTGATTTTGAAGCTGGCAATACATCTGGCTGGACCGCTATTGAAGGAGATAACATTAATTCTACTACTTATCAAATGGGTCCATCAATTGTAACTGCGCAAGCTGCTATTTGTGCTCCTGGCTTTGTAGACCCAAATGGCGTTCCAATTACTGGAACTTCTCCATTAGGTGGAAATTTTCTTCGTTTAGGAAAAACAGTTAGTGGAGGTACGGCTTATAAATTGTCCCAAACTTTTACTGTTACACCTGCTAACTCTGTTTTTACGTATGCTTATGCAGTAGTTTTAGAAGATGGTTCGCATACATGCGCTCAGCAACCTTATTTTGCAATAAGATTTAAAGATTGTTCAGGTAATATTATCCCTTGTTCTGATTATGATGTTGTACCTTTTTCAACAAGTTGTTCATCTGGAGATAATAGTTTTGCGACTTCCGGTCTTGGTTATAAATATAAAGATTGGACTACTAAA
>JBIKOX010000249.1:0-3648 GCA_044357775.1 Bacteroidia bacterium
AACAGCTACTTCACTAATTCAAACTTCAAAAATAAAATCTAGGCCTTGTTTTTTATTAATTTAACTTTAATCCTGCTTTGTTTTCACTAAATTTGTGTAAATACATCTTAATTGGGTTCAGAAAAAAATATCTTACTATTAAAATTAGATGAGTTTATACGCAAGTATTACAAAAACCAACTCATTAAAGGTTTATTATATACAAGCGGCTTGCTAGTTGCCGGTTTTTTATTTTTAGTGGTAGCCGAATACTTTGCCGAATTTAACACTACAATTCGCACTGTTTTATTTTATTTATTTTCAGGGCTTAGCGGCTTTGTACTTGCTAAATTTATTATTATTCCTGCTTTAAAATTAAATAAATTAGGAAAAATTATTTCATACGAAACCGCTGCAAATATTGTTGGAAAACATTTCAATACTATTAATGATAAATTATTAAATACGCTTCAATTACAAAGTCATTCAGGCTCTATTTTATCTAATGATTTATTAACAGCAAGTATCAATCAAAAAATGGAAGAGTTAAAGCCAATTCCATTTACCTCAGCAATTAATCTTAACGAAAATAAAAAATATTTAAAATTTGCACTTTCACCTTTTGTAGTAATGCTTTTAGTGCTAGTTGTTAAGCCTAGTATTATTAAAGATGGAACAGAACGTATTGTTTTTCATCAAACTTATTTTGAGAAAGCTTCTCCTTTTCAATTTACAATTCATAATAATTCGTTAGAAGCTATTCAGCAGCAGGATTATGTTTTAGAGCTAAAACTAAAAGGCAATGAAATTCCAAATGAAGTGTTTATTAAAGTAGATGGGATAGAACATAAAATGGAAAAAGTAGATAATGTAAATTATACTTATTCTTTTAAAAACGTTCAAATCAATCAAGCTTTTATTTTTACTGCCGCTGGGTTTAATTCTAAATCTTACGAATTAAAAGTGCTTCCAAAACCAATGTTAATGAAGTTTGATATTCAATTAACTTACCCAACTTATTTGAATAAAAAAAACGAAACTGTTGCAAATATGGGTGATATTCAAATCCCTCAAGGCACAAAAATGCAATGGGTGTTTCATACAAAAAATACAGACAATGTTTATTTAAATTTCGCCGATACGTTAGTGGATATTTCCAAATCGGCTGATGATGAATTTTCGTTTTCGAAACGTATGATGCAAAGCACATCATATAGTATCAAAACCATGAATCATTTTTTAAAACAAAATCCAGATTCTGTCAATTATGCTATTAATGTAATTGCAGATCAAGTTCCGGTAATTGATGTTAGTGAAAAAACAGATTCATTAAATTCAAAAAATATTTATTTTTCAGGAACTATTAAAGATGATTATGGCTTTTCTCGCCTAAGTTTTAAATACACGCACTACACTCAAGATTCCAGCGGTAAAGCTCAAGTTAAATCGGGAGAACAAAATATTGGTGTTAACAAACAACAAATTACTCAGCCTTATTATTATTTTTTAGATGCATCTCGTTTTAATATTTTACCAGGAGATAAAATTGAATATTATTTTGAAGTTTGGGACAATGATGGTGTAACAGGTTCTAAATCTGCAAAAACACAAACTATGTTATTTAAAGCGCCAACCATTGATGAGTTAAATGAGGCTACAACTAAAAACAACTCGGAGATTAAAAAAGATTTAGATGATGGTATAAAAAAAGCAAAAGATTTACAAAAAGACATCAACGAACTCAGTAAAAAACTGACCGAGAAAAAGCAAATGGGTTATGATGAAAAGAAAAAATTGGAAGATATTTTAAAGAAGCAAAATGAACTTAAAAATAAAATAGAAGAAACTAAACAGGAAAATCAACTTAATAATCAACAACAGCAAGAGTTTACACCGTCTAATGAATCCTTATTAGAAAAACAAAAACAATTAGAACAATTGTTTGAAAATATTATGACTCCTGAAATGAAAAAATTATTTGATGAGTTAAATAAGCTATTAGATAAATTAGATAAAAACCAAGTACAACAAAAACTAGAGGAATTAAAATTGTCCAATAAAGACATGGAGAAAGAGTTGGACAGAACTTTAGAAGCATTTAAACAAATGGAAGTGGAACAAAAAATGCAACAAGCCATTGATAAATTAGATGAATTAAAAAACAAAGAAGATGCTTTAAAAAAAGAGACAGAGGATAAATCAGATGTGAGAAATGAGAATTCAGAAAAAGGTAATGAGAAACCTGAAACTTCAAACAAGGAACAAAAAACTGACAACAAGAAACCAGAAACCTCTTCTAAAGAATTAGAGAAAAAGCAAGATGAGTTAAATAAGCAGTTTGAAGATTTAAAAAAGGATTTAAAAGAAATGCAAGAAAAAAATGCGGCTCTTGAACAACCAAACGAATTACCTAAAACGGAAGAAAAACAAAATGAAATAACGAAGGAAATGGAAAAAAGTTCTGAGCAATTAAATCAGAACAACAAAAAAAATGCGTCTAAATCTCAAAAGCAAGCCTCTGATAAAATGCAGGAGATGAAAGAACAAATGCAGCAAGCCATGGATAAGATGGAGAAAGAAGAGCAGGAAGAAGACATGCAAACACTTCGTCAGATTTTAGAAAATTTATTGAATTTATCATTTGCACAAGAAGATTTAATGGGACAGCTCTCAAAACTGCGTGTAGATAATCCTCAATATTTAAAAGTACCTCAACTACAAAAAAAACTACAAGATGATTCTAAAATTATTGAAGACAGCTTATTAGCTTTAAGTAAAAGAGTTCCTGCCATTAGTGCAACAGTAAACAGAGAAATTTCGGCAATAAATATGAATATGGGTAAAGCTGTTTCTGAATTAGCAGAACGCATGCAATCAAATGCGCAAATGCGCATGCAATATTCCATGACCTCAATTAATAATTTAGCGCTTATATTAAATGAATCGTTAGAGGAAATGCAAAAACAAGCGAAAGCATCTAAAGAAAGTAAACCGGGCAGCGGAAGCTGCAAAAAACCAGGTAAAGGGCAAAAACCAAGTTCTAAACCTGGCGACGGAAAACCAAGTATGCAAAGCATGAAGCAAATGCAGCAGCAATTAAATAAGCAATTAGAAGAATTAAAAAAACAATTAGAACAAGGACAAAAACCGAGCGGACAAAAACCGGGAAGTAAGCCGGGAGAAAAACCAGGTGGACAAAAACCGGGAGGCAAAAGCGGACAAGGACAACAAGGCCAGCAAGGAATGATGCCGGGACAACAAGGCCAGGGAATGAGTGAACAATTGGCTAAAATGGCAGCTCAGCAAGAAGCCTTACGTCGCCAAATGCAGCAAATGATGGATAAAATTAAAAAAGATGGCGGTTCAAACCCAGGTGGAAATATTGCGGACATGATGGAACAGACTGAAAGAGATATTGTTAATCGTCAAATTACCCAGGAAACAATGAAACGTCAGCAAGATATCATAACTAAACTTTTAGAAAGCGAAAAAGCAGAGCGTGAGCGCGAGCAAGACGAACAAAGGAAAAGTAATGAGGCGAAAAATCAAGTTTTAAGTAACCCTGCGCAATTTTTAGAGTATAAAAGACTTAGAGAAAAAGAATTGGAGTTGTTAAATACGGTTTCGCCAAGTTTAACACCTTACTATAAGCAAAAAGTTAATGAATAT
>JBIKOX010000250.1:0-3621 GCA_044357775.1 Bacteroidia bacterium
TTGGTAAATTATTAAATGAGAAATTTCCATTTTCATCGGTAGTAACTGTTGCAACTATTTGCCCTAATTCATTTTTTACAGAAATCTTTTGATTTGCTAAAGCTTTTTTTTGATTTTCACCTGTTAATAATATGCCCGATAAACTTAAATTATCGTTGGTAACTAAAGGAGACAATACTGATTTTTCTGGTCCCAATAATGAAAAAATAAATTTTTCTTTGGTATTGTTACTTTCAATTTTTATTTCTTTTCCAGTCCTGGATTTCAATGTAATTTTTGTGTTTTCAGGGACTTCGCTATTTTCAAATGAAAATGAATAATGTTGGTCGATAGGCAGATTTCTGAATGCAAAAGATCCTGCCTCATCAGTAAAAGTAGATTCAAGAATATCACCATAATCGTTTTTGACATTTACCTTTGTATTTGCTAGTGGTTTAGCATCTTTATCGCCATAAAACAAAACACCTGCAATGGTCAAATCATCATCATTATATAAATCAGGCATACCATTAGGATCAACAGGCAAATTTTTAAAAACAAACTTTTGACCTGGACCATTATTATGTGTGATTCTTGCAACCTTCGAGTTTTTATCAATTAAATAATACCTTGATTTGTTTTTTAAATTAGCTTCTGTTCCCTCTATTTCAGCCATATACGTGCGATCTGCGTCTAAATTATCGAAGGCGAAGTAGCCCTTCTCATTTGTTTTTGTTGAATCAATTGCTTTACCATCAGTATTTAACAAAAATACTTTTACACCTTTAGCAGGATCATTTTCATTTTCGGTCAATAAAACAGTACCATCTACTAAAAGCGACTTTTTTGTAAATCTAAAACTATAAATATCATCTTCACCCTTGCCACCTTCTCTGTTAGATGAAAAATAACCTACTGTATCATTTAAAAAAGTAATTCCAAAATCATCGTATTTACTATTTAAGTTCAATCCTTCATTACGTTTTAATAACCAAGCCTCCTCTTTTTGATACGCTGAAAAAATATCCAAATCACCAAAACCAGGTAATCCATTTGAAGAAAAATATAACAGCCCGTCATTTTTTACAGTTGGGAATACCTCATCACCAGAGGTGTTTACATCAAATCCTAAATTTATTGGTTTACCCCACCCTTCTGTAGTTTTTTTACACATCCAAATATCATGTCCACCAAAAGTTCCTGGCATATCTGAAGAGAAGAATAAAATTGTGCCGTCGTCATTTAATGCGGGATGCGCACAAGAATAGTTATCACTATTATAAATAAATGGTTTTGATTTTGAATAAGATTTACCATTTAGTTCACTAAAATATATTTTAGCTCTATTAACAAAACTCTTTTCTTTTTTATTAATCTCGTAGTTAACTCTTGTATATGCTGCTAATAATCCATCTTTGGTAAATGAAATAGGTCCATCATGAAAACTTGAATTCACGTTTTTTGAAAATAATTTACTTTTTGTGAATTCATTATTTTTTATTTCTGATGAGAAAACATTTAAGAAAGGCTGGTTATTGGTTGGTGATTTTTAAAAATCAATAATATCAGTTACTTTTTCTGCAACAAATACGAGTTTATTGTTTATAATTACTGGACTAAATTCAGACCGATTTGTGTTAATCGACTCAATATTTTTAACATCATATTCTTTTGGTTTAGATTCCCAGTATTTAATTTCTCTACATGATTTTATGGCGTTTTGAGCTGTTTTGCTAGTTGTGTTTTCTGCTAAAAAAATAGTGTACTGATTTAAAGCCTCTTCGTACTTATTATTGGATTTTAATATATTACCATAATTGTAATTTACAACTGCGGGAACTTTGCCGGTGCTAATAGCTTGAGCATAATACTTCTCGGCTTGCGAATAATTATTGAGTATCCTAAAACAATCTGCTAATTTAATCATGGCTTCTTGCCTGTCATTACTTTTTCCTTTTAGTACTTTTTCATAACATGGAATTGCTTCCGCATAATTAAAGTTTGAAAAATGCTTCTCAGCTTTTTTCATTTGAGCTAAACCGAGATTGGTGACAAAAAGTATTAAAAAAGAAATGCGTATTTTATTTTTATTCATAAAAAAAATTAAACCGTTTTATAAGTAACGAGGTGACAACATTTTAGATTTAAACGTATTAAAATCAAATCCTATCATAACCTCATGGCCATTTCCAAGACTTTTTTGTGTTTTATTAATTCCAGTGTCAAAGGAGTAACCAATGCGGATATTATTTCCAACAATTACCTGAGCTAAAGCACCTATCGTTGCGTCTGATCTATAAAATACGCCCAGCCATAATTTTTGTTTAATCAAAAAGTTCAAATTACCATCAATACTCATAAGTGATTTTGTGCCCTTATAAATTAAAGTTGGATTAATAACTAAATTTTCGCCAACAGTAAAACCCTTACTTAAAATTCCAAATATATGTGTATTTAATTTATACGTTAAATCATATTCTAACTGATTACCAGTTACATTTTTGTAGGAAATTTTATCATTATAAATATATACTGCATTTAAATGCGTTGCGCTAAATCCAGCATAAAAAGAATTTGACTTAAGAAATATACCTGCATCAAAATCAGGCTTTAATTTGTTTGCAGAAATATTTGTAATTGCATTTATTTCGCCTGCATCTTTATAATTCATTTTATTAAAATCAAATACAAAATTTACAAAACCAGCTCTAACCCCCATTGATAATTTTAAGTTTCGGGAAAGAGGTAAAATGTATGCTATATTTCCGTAGGCAGCAGTAACTCTTTTGGGTCCAATGGCATCATTATAAGCACTGAAACCTATACCGATTCGTTTTTTTCTTAATGGTCCATGAAAACTAATCGATTGTGTTGATGGTGCACCATCAAAACCACTCCATTGCTTTCTAATATCAATAATTGCGCACAACGCATCTTTTGTTCCTGCATATGCAGGATTTATTATCATTTGATTAAATTGATATTGGCTGTATTGTGGGTCTTGCTGAGCATATGCTGAAAAACCACATACAATGCTAACTATTATTATTATTTTAATTCTCATCATCTTTTTAATTAGTAATTTCTATCCAACCTTTTTTTATTAATTGATTACTTTCTATAACATAAAAATAAGTTCCTGAAGATACAGCCTGACCATTGTATTTACCATCCCAAACATTATCGAAATTATTATAGTTTGAGGTACTATACATTAAAGTTCCCCAGCGATTATATATATATACTTTATTAGTTGAATAATTTTCAATATTGTCAATTATCCAAAAATCATTAATACCATCTCCATTTGGTGTAAACCCGTTATAAACCTTGATGGCGCATGCTTCGTCAATACTAATATTAAAAATAATATCTCCAATACAACCGTTATTGTCAACTGCTGAATAGGTGTATGAAACATCTGTAATTGGTGCAACATATAATAGGTTTGGATTACTATTCAAACTCCAAGTTGGAATACTACCGCCAATTACTGATAAGTATGATGTATCTCCAATACAAATAACTCCAGGATTAACTGAAGGAATAGCCGCTGTTCCAGAGTAAACATTAACTAAAATTGTAGTAGTTGCAGTACAACCAAAAATATCCGTTCCCGAAACAATGTATGAGTTTGTAGTT
>JBIKOX010000074.1:0-12984 GCA_044357775.1 Bacteroidia bacterium
ACTGCAACTGCTGTATTTGAAATAACGCCACCAGTAATATCAATGCCATTTCCGGCAGTGTAAGTTTGCGATGAAGGAGCGGTTACCGTAAATGTATTTCCTGAACTTGTTACTGAAGCAGAACCTGCCCCAACAATGGTTGGAGTTACTGCAACTGCTGTATTTGAAATAACACCGCCAGTAATATCAATACCATTACCTGAAGTATAAATTTGAGGTGTTGGACTAGTTACTGTAAATGTATTTCCAGAAGATGTAACAGTTGATGAACCTACCCCAACAATTGTTGGAGGTGTTGCAATTGCTGTATTTGAAATAACACCACCAGTAATATCAATACCATTTCCGGCTGAATAAATAGTTGAGGACGGGATATTAATACTATAACTTCCAGCACTTGAAGTAACTGTATTTGGAGCATTTATTGTAATTGTGGGAGTGAGAGCTGTATTACCAGAAGTTTCAGCATATAATGCATAAGGCACACTCATGAATTGCTGCGTACCAATTGAAGCATAATTTGTGCCTCCTGTTGGATCTATTGATACTTCCATAAAATAGGGTCCGCTTGCCCAGTTAATTAAAGAAAAACTACCTCCATTTACTGATCCAATGCCTAAATTAAATAAACCAAATGAATTAGTTACTTTACTGTGAGTCTCCGTAAAAACAATCACACCTGCAGCGCTTGTTTGGTGTAACTCTAATTTAATTGAAATAGTTTGATTAGCCAAAACTGAACCAGTAACATTTCTAGCTATACCTTGATAACTAATTTGCTGAGGTACTTGACCGTATGATAAGCAGCAAAGTCCAATAAAAATTGTCGATAAAAAATTTTTCATATAATTGTTTTTTAATTGTTTTTCAATTGTCGTATTTAAATGTCATAGCTCGTCAATAATCTGCTTTTCTATTTTGGCAAACATAGCTACTTCATATTTTTTTATAATTATTTATTAATTGTCAATTTGTAATACTTGGCTTTAGTGCAACAAACTATTTCCTTTTTTTAAAAACTATGTTGATTTCAATACTTTATAAATTAACAAGTGTAGTTCTGGTAAATTCTTTCTAATTAAGTATGAAATAGTTCAGGAAATAAAGTAAATGTATAAAAAAGCTAAGGTTACAAAGTTTCGTTAAAAATAAGCAAAAAATAGATTAGATTAAAAATAAATTTTATGCTAATTAATTGTTAATTACAGAGATACTAAAGTCATTTAATGACAATTTTAACTACAATTGGATCACTTAAAAACTAATTTAAGGCGAATATCAGGAAATTGCAATGTACTAAAACCTGTTTTGTTTTAAAAATTATACATCACCTGTAAATGTTTATTATACCATTATGAAGTAATCGATAGTGCAAGCAGTTAGTCACCCTGAACTTGATTCAGGGTCTCTGAGATGCTGAATCAAGTTCAGCATGACATCCATAATTGAACCATGTAATAAATGTTTTTGGTATGACATCATGGCTTTCTTACATTAAATTTACTACCATTTGTGGGAAACTTTAAAAATAAACGTTGAAAAGAACATAGTTAATTACTTAATAATTTAATAAAAAGTAAATTTGACACCACATAATGATTTAGATTTTTTTGTAAAACTCAAATAAATCAATCGCTTGTTTAGCTTCTTTAACATCATGAACTCTTAAAATAGATGCACCATTATGCAAAGCAATTGTATTTAATACGGTCGTGCCATTTAATGCAGTCACTGCAGAAGAATGTATGATTTTATTAATCATCGATTTTCTGGAAAGTCCAGCCAATAAAGGAAAATCTAAGGTCGCAAAATCATTTAACTGTTTTAATAATTGAAAATTATGTTCCGTTGTTTTACCAAATCCAAACCCTACATCTAAAATTAATTTATCTAAACCAAGGTTTTTACAAAGTGTAATTTTCTCTTCAAAAAAACTAAATACATCACTTACAACATTATTGTAAGTAGGATTTACTTGCATGGTTTGTGGTGTGCCTTGCATGTGCATCAGCAAATAAGCAATATTATGTTTGGCAACCAGCGGCAGCATATCTTTATCCATCTCGCCACCTGAAATATCATTAATCATATCAGCACCTAAATCAATTACAACTTCAGCAACATCTGATAAATTGGTGTCAATTGATATGATAATATGTGGAAATTCCTTACGTAACGCCATTAATGGTTCTTTCAGTCTCTCTATTTCATCGTGCGAAGAAATATATACTGCGTTTGGTCTTGATGAAGCTGCGCCAATATCAATAATAGTTGCACCTTCACTAATTTTCATTTCAGCATCTTTTATTATATCCGTTACCGAAGAAAACTTACCACCATCATAAAAACTGTCAGGAGTAATATTAATAATAGCCATTACCTGAGCTTTTTCAAAACTTAATTGTTTACCATTTGTTTGGTAGGATTTATTCATTTTTATTACTTTAGCGTAATGCAAGTAATGAATTATTTATTATAAAAAATAAAAAATAAATCCACCATTAGCATTATGGTTGGCAAAAAAAATAAATCAACAAATGAATACAACTCCATTACAATATGATTCTGCTATAAAATTATGCAAGGACCTTTTTTTAAAAAAAATGAAAGATTATGGAACTGCTTGGCGAAATTTAAGACCAACTTCACTAACCGATCAAATTTTTATTAAAGCACAACGCATTAAAAGTATTGAAGAAAAAGGTACCCAAAAAGTAATAGATGATATAACTGGCGAATACGTTGGCATTATCAACTATTGCATCATTTCGTTAATTCAATTGCAATTAAAAGATGATTCAAGAGTTGAACTTCCGTATGAAGAAGTTGAACAACTATACAATAAATATGTAAAGCAAACCAAGCAATTAATGGAAGATAAAAACCATGACTATGGCGAAGCTTGGAGAGATATGAGAATTAGTTCTTTAACTGATTTGATTTTAATGAAAATTTTTAGGGTAAAACAAATAGAGGACAATAAAGGACAAACCCTTGCAAGTGAAGGCGTTGATGCGAATTATATGGATATGCTTAATTATGCCGTATTCGCATTAATAAAATTGAAAGGCTAATTATCTAAAACAAATTTATTGCAAAATTAGTTAAATTACTGTTTTGCAGATTTAGCTTTTTGCATCGGATTACCGCCAGTGCTTTGTCCGCGACCAACTGTTTTCCCTTTAAATATATCAAAACGGTTAGGCGCTTCGGTCATATTCCAGGTATTATTCTTTTCATCAATGTCGCAAGTTTCTTTAAACGGATCTAATAAAATAGAAGCGACTTCTTTATTTTTAGAATACGTCTTTACTACATTTTTTTCGTTCTTGCGCCAAACATAGGCGTTTACTCTATCAATTTCAGAAGTTCCATCTTTAAAATTCCATTGAATTATTAATGGTGTTACACAACCTCCTTTATTGGTAAAGTAAATTTCGTAATTATATTTACCCTTAATACTTTGAAAAGCAGAATCACTAACTGGTTCTAAATTTTCATTACGATTTATTGGTTTCTTTTCTACTGCAGTTTTTATTTCTGGCTTGTAATGAAAATAAAAATCACGTAAAATTGTATCTACATCTACTAAAAATTTAAGACCTTCCTGCTTGTTTCTTATTTTTGAAACATGTTCAAATTCTTTATTTTTAGGATAAGATTTAATCGTATCATTTTTTACAGGAACTTCTTTATTATTTATAAATGTATAAGCTTTTACTGAATCTAAAGATACATCAACCGGCTCTATATCATAAAACCAAGCTCTCCAATACCAGTCTAAATCAACAGCACTTGCATCTTCCATACTTCTAAAAAAATCGGCAGGTGTTGGATGTTTAAAAGCCCAACGAGTACAATATTGTTTAAATGAAAAATCAAATAATTCTCGTCCCATTACTGTTTCACGTAAAATATTTAAAGCAGTACAGGGTTTGCCATAAGCATTAGCGCCAAAGTTATTTATATTCTCACTATTAGTCATAATAGGTTCTAACTGATCTTTTGGTAAACGCATATAATCTACCATTTTATGAGCCGGTCCGCGATTTGATGGATAATTATTATCAAATTCTTGTTCTGTTAAAAATTGAACAAATGTATTCAAACCTTCATCTAACCAACTCCACTGACGTTCATCACTATTAATAATCATAGGAAAAAAGTTATGTCCTACTTCATGAATAATAACTCCTAACATACCATATTTAGTTCCTTCGGTATAGGTTCCATCTTTTTCTGTACGTCCAAAATTAAAGCAAATCATAGGATACTCCATTCCGTTTGAAGCTTCAATACTTTGAGCAACTGGATACGTGTAAGGCACTGTAAATTTTGAATAAGTTTTAATAGTATGAGCAACCGCTTTTGTAGAATACTTTCTATAAACCCCAGCGGCTTCTTTTCCATAAAAACTCATGCACATTATTTTTTTTCCTTCTACTTTAATAGGCATTGCATCCCACATAAATTTACGGGAAGTTCCCCAGGCAAAATCTCTTACGCTATCAGCTTTAAAAACCCAAGTTTTAGTAGCAGAGCTTTTTGTTTTTTCAGCATTTGTGCATTCATCTAATGTTACAATTTCAGTTACATCACTATAATTAGTGGATGCTTTTGTCCATCGTGTCATTTGCTTTGGAGTTAATACTTGTGCGTAATTTTGACACTCGCCTGTGGAACATACTAAATGATCAGCAGGTACAGTCATCTTTACAGTGTAATCTCCAAATGCTAAAGCAAATTCTCCACGCCCTGTGAACTGTTTATTTTGCCATCCCTGAAAATCACTATACACGCACATGCGAGGATACCATTGTGTCATAGTAAATAAATAATTTCCATCTTCTTTAAAAAACTCATAACCACCACGACCACCAATTTCCATACGGTTCCCCATTTTGTATTGCCATTTTACAATAAATTTCACTTTACTATTTGGCATTAACGTTTTAGGTAAATCAATACGCATCATGGTTTGATTGATTGTATATTTAATTGGCTTTCCTAATTCATCTGTAACCGATAAAATTTGATCTCCCAAACCTTTCAAACGCTCGTTCACATCCATCCCTTTAACAGCAGCTTCATCGTAAGGCGCATTCATTTTATTGCTGTCAAAAAAATTTGCATCATTAGTAGTGTTATGCTGATTTTCATCTAGCTGTAACCATAAATATTGCAATTTATCAGGCGAATTATTATGATAGGTAACCACCTCTTTTCCAATAAGCATTAGATTTTTTTCATCTAAAGTTGCTTCAATATTATAATCAGCTTTTTGTTGCCAGTACTTTCCTCCTGGTACACCTGACGCTGTTCGTTGTTCGTTTGGCGTAGGCAATATAGTTCCTAATTGCTCAAACTTATTCCCATGATTTGATTGAGGATTATTTTTTGTATTTTGAGCTAAAGTAACAGAAGCAAAAAAGCAAACAGAGGCGGTAATTTTAATAAATTTAATCATTTTATAAATCGTTTAATCGTTGTATTAATAATAAAAGAGCAATTCCAAAAATAGCTGAAGACATAAAAAATATAACATCATGTTTTTTGATTTTGGTAAATCTAACTAAAAAAACAGAAATTAAAAGCATTGTAAATACAATTATTAATTGCCCAAATTCTAAACCCATGTTAAATGAAAATAATGGAATAAGAATACTATTTTCTTTACCTAGCATAGATTTTAATAAATAGGAAAAGCCCATTCCGTGAATTAATCCGAAAACAAGAGCTAAAGCATAATTCAACCAATAATTTCTATTTTTTTCAAATTGTTGTTTTGATACTAAATAACGATACTTGATATTTACCAAGCAAGTTATAATAATCGTTAAGGATATTAAAACCTCAATATAATTTTGTTTTATTGTGAAAATATTAAATGTGCTAATAGCCAAAGCCAGCGAATGACCTATTGTAAAAGCTGTAACTAAAATCAATAAGTTTTTCCATTGATTTACAGAAAATAAAACACACAAAGCAATCACATATAAAATATGATCATAGCCATTCCAGTCTAAAATATGTTCTGTTCCTGTACTAAACCATAACCAAAATTCATCCATAAAAAATGTTACTTTTGCATGTGTTAAAAATAAAAAATATAGCCACATATCCAAAAATTATTACACCTGCGGTAAAAGGGTTGTTTGTATGCATTATCATTATTGCTTTTAGCTCATTTAATGTTTTAAAGCATCCATTTTTTATGTGTGTAACAGATATAAAACACAACATTAAGCAACGTAGTTTAAATATTAGCATTAAACTATTTACTAGCGATATAGAAAATGCCCTAAAAAATACAACTGGCAAACCCATCGACTTATTGAATCCGAAAAACAAACCAGAAATGGAACTGGAATTATTTAATTACATAAAAAAACGTTTTGTTTTAAATAATAATCAAAAACCAATTACTCTCGATTTTATCGGCTACGAAAAAGAAGAGGATGTTATATGGGTTTATTTAGAAAGCAAAAAAGTAAATCAGCCAAAAACAATAAAAATAAATACAACTTTATTATACGACTACCTGCCTCAACAAACTAATATTGTTCACGCCGAAATTAATGGTATAAAAAAAAGTAGTAAAGTGCTAAATCCAGATAGTAAAATAGAATTTAACTTTTAGTGTTTTTGAAAAAAAATCTCATAATCATTGCAGGTCCCACAGCTGTTGGCAAAACAACTTTATCCATTGAATTAGCAAAGCATTACTCCTGCCCTATTATTTCAGCAGATTCTCGTCAGTTTTATAAAGAATTGAGTATTGGAACTGCTAAACCAACTGTTGAAGAAATGCAAGGTATTACTCACTATTTTATTGATAATATAAGTATTCATGAAACTTATAATGTGGGGCAATATGAAAGAGACGCCATAGAACTAATTGAATCTTTATTTCAAGAACATGAAACCTTAATTTTAGTTGGAGGTTCTGGATTATACATCAATGCAATTTTAAATGGAGTTGACGAGTTTGAAGAAATTCCTACTGAAATAAGGGAACAATTAATTAAAGAGTATAACGAAAAAGGCTTAACTTATTTACAAGAAGAATTAAAGAAACGAGACGAAGAATATTACAATCAAGTAGATTTAAATAATCCGCAACGAATTATGCGAGCGCTTGAAGTTTGCATTCACACAAAAAAGCCATATTCAAGTTTTAGAAAAAAAGAAAAAAAAGAGCGCTCTTTCAATACCATTAATTTGTTAATTAATACAGAACGTGAAGTATTATATCAACGCATTAATAAGCGTGTTGATGTAATGATGAATCAAGGTTTGTTGGAAGAAGTTAAAAGCCTTTACCCAAACAAGCACTTGAATGCACTAAACACTTTAGGTTACAAAGAATTGTTTGATTTTATGGACGATAAAATAACATTTGAGGAAGCCGTAAATTTAATTAAACAAAACAGTCGCCGTTATGCCAAACGACAAATCACTTGGTTTAATCATCAAGGAGATTTTGAATGTTTTGAGCCAAACGATTTGGAAAAAATAAAAGCTTACTTAGATATTTTGAAACAATATTTATAATCTATGTTTGAGTTTATAAAAGAATACAGAAGACTAACTCCCGCAATAACTAACGTTATTGTAGCTGAGTTTTTTATTCAATTAGTTAATGCCACGTTTATGTTAATTCTTCCTTTATATATGGATAGAAAAGGCTACAGCGCAGAGGAAATAGCTCTTTTTATTACCTTTCGGTTTTTAGGCGTATTTCTCCTGGCACTTCCTATTGGTAATATTATTAAAGGCAGGGTAATGAAACCTTTTTTTTATATGTCTTCCTTTTTAGTTCCACTATTTGGTTTGTGTATCGTGTTGTGTATTTATTTAAAATTAACGTTACTAATATATGTTTCATTATTACTTTGGGGTGCATCATTTACTTTTATGCAAATACCAATTACTCCTTATATTTTGCGAAACGAAATAAAAGAAAATCATACATCAGGTATCGCCTTAAGTTATAGTACATGGAGTTTTGCAGGAATTTTTAGTGGTGTAATTATTGCTTTTTTAGACAGAATAAATCCCTATTATTTTGATGAAGAAAAGATTTTAATCCTATTTTCCATTATAGGTTTTGGTGGACTTTATTTTATGAGTAAAGTAAATTTAGTAGAAGAAATTGATGACGCTAAAACATCTAAAATAAAAACCAAACTTCACAAAAATGATTGGTTCTTAATTTTTAAAGGCTTGGTTCCCACACTAATAATTGCAACTGGCGCAGGGTTAACTATTCCGTTTATCAGTTTATTTTTTGATAAAGTTCATCACATGGGCAAAGGAGACTTTAGTTTTGTAAGTGCTATTGCAGCAGTTTTAGTTGTTTGGGGTGCATTAATGGTACCACGGATAAAAAATAATATCGGTTATAAAATTGCCATACCAACAACTCAAGCATTAGCAGTAATATCATTAGTAGCTTTGGCAACCACGCAATTGTATAATCAAAATAGTATTGCTGTTTACATTGCCGTAATTTGTTATTTGCTAAGACAACCATTAATGAATATGGCAGGACCAATGACATCTGAATTGGTAATGAATTATGTTGGCGAAAAAAACAGAGAAATTACCAGTGCATTAACTGCAGCCATTTGGAGTGGAAGTTGGGTAATTAGTGGTTACATGGTAAAAATCATGTTTAGTAAAAACTATCCTTATGTAAATATATTTTTAATTACAGCGGCCCTTTATGCCTTTGGAGTTTTACTCTATTATTTTTTAATTTTAGATTACGGAAAACGTGAAAAACAAGGGTTAATTAAGCCTTAAAATAGTAATGTAAATTCAACACCTGATGAAATTACGTTTCCATTTTGTTTAGCAGTATTCCAGTTTTTCATGGCGTTTAGCGCTTTTTTAATTTCTTCTCGGCAACTACAATCATCCTTGTTAATTTGAATAATTTCAGTAACAGTTAACTCACCTTTCAAATTAACGAATCCAACTATTTTAAAACTACCAAAAATAGGTTTAACAATTTTATTAGATTTTAAATGTGAAAGAACAAATTCCTTAATAGCTAATTCATTTCCGGTGTAGAAGGGTTTAGAATATTCATTTGAAATCGTTGCTGAAGTATTAGCAATAGCAACTGATTTTTTGCTAATCATTGAATTAGCATTTTCAAACTTTGTTGATTTTTCGGATTCCATTTCTGCTTCTATTGTTTTTTTAGAATCGCTTTCTTCTCCCATATTACTATTTAATTTATCTGCTTCATGTATTTGAGCAATTGCAGCACTGGCATTTTCATCAGCAACGGCGCCACTAGTGGATTCTAAATGTTCTTTATTGCTGTTATCTTTTTTCTTAAATTGAGATTTGTCATCTAACGAAACTTCTTTCTTTGATAAAGCATCAATATCTCCATCCTTTCTATTTTTTGACTGATCTTTTGTATTGGTAGTTGTTTCAGCAATTGCTTGTTGATTTTTGGCCAAATCAATCGTTGATTCCATTATCGTACTTTTAGCGTCCTCACTCTTTGTGTTATTCGATATTATGACCTCTTCAGATTTTGATTTCTTTTCAACTTTATCTAATTCAGATAAAATTTTATTTTCTTCAGTAGCTTCTACTGGCAAAATTGATTTAGATTTATTGTTCTCATCATTTTTTACTTCATTCAATACAATATTAGTTTCAGCTTCATTTTTAGTTTGATTGAAAAATAAAACAGAAATGATAATTATTAAAACAATTGATGCCGCAGCACTAAACCAAAAAAAATTATTTTTGGAACCACCTTTATTTGCATCTGCTATTTTTTTTGAAATGGATACATTTAACTCTTCAGCTAAAATCTTAGCTTTGTTTGAAGTTGAATGATTAGAAAATCCTTCAAAAGCATCTTTTTCAAAATCATCTAAATCTTCAAAATTACTTGAATTATTAGATGATGAATCTAACAATTTAAATAATTCTTCAGCAGACAATGGTTTATGTTTATCGGGGTTGCTCACTGTTTTTTTCTAATTTAATTTTTAAATTCCTTTTGCCGTTTTGTATAAAACTTTTTACTTCATTTACAGAGTATCCGGTAATATCAATAATTTCCTGATAAGATTTTTGTTTCAAATAAAATAGCTCAATGCACTTTTTTTGTTCTTCGCTTAATTCTTCAATCGCCCTTTCTAATAAAGTATATTGTATTTCTTTTTCTTCTGCCTTATTAGGATGCAAACTACTCTCCGTTTCCATAAAAGAGTCGGCGTTAATTTGCAAATCTATCTCTTTTTTTAATTTAACTTGTTGAGACCGTATTATCATCAAACAATGATTTTTTGAGAATGTATACAACCAACTTTTAAAATATTCAATGTTAAATTTTAATAAATCAGCTAATAGCTTTTCAAATATTTGCATTACTGCATCTTTTGCCTCGTCCTCATTTTTAAGATACTTTAATGCTAGACCCAAAACTAAATGTGAATACCGTTTGTATAGAATTCCAACAAACACATTGTTCTTTGTGTTTTTAAATTCTGTAATTAATTCATTATCAGATAAATCATTATGTTTTTCGTTATGAAGCAAAATAAAAATAAAAGATAAATATAAACTATTTTAATCAGAAAAATTAATAGCTAAATCCTTTGTTTAATGTTATGATACTAGTATATTTGCTTCCTTACAAATTGGCAAGCTATTTGTAAAACAATCTGATTAATTGAAAATTTTATTAAAATATAGTTTAATACTTATTTTAGGTTTTACTAACCTTAGCTTTCAGCAACAGCAAGGTTTTGATCCAAATTCAAAATTGAAAGCCACTTATATTTATAACTTTACAAAACATTTTGATTGGCCAGATAAAATGAAATCTGGAAATTTTATTATTCAGGTTGTAGGTACAAATTCTAGTCTAAATCAAGAGTTAACTAAAATGGCTGCTTCAAAACAAGTTGGAAACCAGAAATTAGAAATTAAAAACTCTAGTAGTTTTGATAATCAGCCACATATCATTTTTTTATTAAATGATGCATCCGATATGTTGAAAGAGGTGACTTCAAAGTATAAAGGAAAGGGGTCATTAATTGTTACAGAAAAAAATGGGTTGGCCAAAGCCGGTTCTGCAATTAACTTTGTGGCAATAGATAGTAAGTTAAAGTTTGAATATAGTAAGCATAATGCAGTAAAAGAAGGGTTAAAAACTGGCGACGGCCTAAATAGTTTAGCTATTGTAATTGATTAAATAATTTTTTAAATTTGTGCAAGTGTTAACAGTCTTAAAATCATATCATTACTTTAAAAGAAGCATCTTCTTTTTATTAGTATTTGTTTGTCATAACTATTATGCTCAAACCGATTTACTATTTGATGCTCAAAAACTATGTAACGAAAAAAAGTTTGATGAAGCTATTCCACTTATTGATAAAGTAATTTCGCATCCTGAAACTAAAGACGATCCAGCATCGTGGCATATTCGTTCATTTGCTTATATTCAAACCTTTAAGTTACTTGGTAGTTCTAATATCTCAAAAACCTATTTGTTAGATACCGCAATGTCATCTGCTATTAAATCGATGCGGTTAGATACCTCAAAGAGTTACACAGATAACAATAAAGCATTCATTAAAAATGGAGCAGGTTCTTATTATAAAACTAGCATTATGCTTTTAGAAGACTCCTTAGATAATGAAAAATCAGAACTATTCTACTTAAACTATAAAAAATATACTGCTATAATTGATCCAACATTTGACTTTAAAGAAAAAGATATTAATTATTACAATTCAACAGGTAGTACGTTTGAAGATCTTTACATGAGAAATAATTTTAATCAAAAGTACGGAGATGTAGCAAAATATGCCTTATTAAAAGTATTAGAAATTGATAGTAAAAATATTACTGCAAATATTAACCTAGGAATTTTATACTATAATCAAGGTGCTACATTAATGCGTATGATGGACTATGACGTAGATTTAGCTCAACTAGATGTCATTCAAGAAAATGCCAAAAAATTATTTAAGCAATCTCTGCCTTTTATGATTAAAGTTTATGAGATAGATCCTAAAGCTGAAAAAGCAATAGAAAGTTTAGAAGGGATTTATTCAGCTTTAATGGACGATGAAAAGGCAAATGAATTCAAACAAAAGAAAGCTGCCTTAAACAAAAAATAAGAGGTTGTAATATGGCATATAGATTTACAATTGGTAGAAAAATAGGGACTGGATTTGGAGTTTTACTTGTACTAACTCTTGTAGCTTTTATATTTACTATTGTTATTGTTACAAAAAGCAAACATTCAACTGAATCTGTTGTAGGGCAGGTAACTCCTTCCGTTTCTGCATTAAAAGAGTATAACTTTATTTTACAAAAATCGCAAACGTTAATCTCTAGATGGTATTTTAAACAATCTAGCGATGATGATCCTTCAAAAACAGAATTAATTAATTTAATTAATAAAGATTATCCTCATATTAAGGCCGAAATAAATGCCCTTTCGGTAAACTGGACTAAACCGGAAAAAGATAAAGCTAAAACAATCATCAATTTTAGTGATGGCTTATTTAAGCTCTATAAGGAGGAAATTATGACTCCGCTTAATTCATGGGAAAGTTATAATGATGCCGATATCTACTTTTTGGTTACTTCTCCATTTGAAGATAGTCAAGAAAAAATAAAAATGCTTTATGTACAATTAAACGACTTAATTACTCAACAGGAATTAAATGCTGAAAAAACAAAGGAGCAAATGTTTAGTTCATTCAATTTTCTAGACTGGTTTGTGAAGCTTTTAGGTATAGGGCTATTTATTGGAGGAATACTAATTGCCATTTTTACAACTACATCTATCACCAAGCCCATACAAGTGCTAAAAAAAATGTTGTTATCAATGGGTTTAGGTATCTTGCCAAAGGAAAGAATTAATTATAGAACAGATGAAATTGGTGAGATGGGAATTGCGTTAAATAGCCTTGTAGAATCAATGGAAAGTAC
>JBIKOX010000207.1:0-5093 GCA_044357775.1 Bacteroidia bacterium
TCAGATCGCCCAGGCGGTTATGGTGGTAGAGATATTTACCGTTCTGCTAAATTACCAAATGGATTGTGGGGTAAGGCTATTAATGTTGGACCTACAATTAATACTAAATACGATGAAGATGGACCGTTTATTCATCCAGATGGAAATACCTTGTTGTTTGCATCTATGGGGCATAAATCAATGGGTGGTTTTGATATATTTGTTTCAACAATTGAAGACAATAATAAATTTAGTGAGCCTCAAAATATTGGTTACCCAATTAATACAACAGATGATGATGTTTTTTTTGTAACCACTGCTGACGGCAAAAGAGGTTACTTTTCTTCAGCTCAGTCGGGAGGATTTGGCGAAAAAGATTTGTATAGCATCACTTTATCTGATGACTCACAAAAGCCAATGGTGTTAGTAAAAGGATCTATTTTGTTTGGAGAAAACGGAAAATTAATGGACGATGTGTTGATTGTAGTTACAGATAAAGCAACCGGGGAAATAGTTGGTAGTTACAAACCAAAATCCAACGGATCGTTTGCTTCTATTTTATCGCCAAATAATAACTATATGTTTTCATATCTACTTAATAACGATGAATTTTATAAGGAGGATTTATTTGTATCAAATGATTTAACTTATCAGCAAATACAAAAAGAAATTAATTTAAAGCCCGTTAATTTAATTGATAATGTAGCTGGTCTTAACGATAAATCAACTAAGAAGACCATTGAGGGATGCGGAACTACTTTTAATTACAAACACAGTTTTGCCTATAATAAAAATGAAATAGATCGAGAAAAAGAGTGGGAGTTGATGATAGAGGTAATTGTTGAAAAAACAAAAGAATGTAATGCTATTGTGAAAGTGATGTCAAGTGCTTCTCAAGTTCCAACACGAGCTTTTGCAAGTAATAAAGATTTAGCCAAGTCGAGGGCTAACAAAATGGAAGTTAAAATTAAGGAAGCTGTTTCTGCAAAAGGTGGAGATGCAAGTAAAATAAAATTTGTTAAGTTATCTGCTGTTAAAGGACCTGTTTATGCAGCTGATTATAAAAATGATAAAAAGTATGGTCCCTTTCAGTATGTTAAAGTAATGACTAGATAATAGATTAATTTCTAAATAAAAAACACCGTACGTTATTAGTTCGGTGTTTTTGTTTTAATACCTTTGTACCTTATGCAAAAAGAGTGGTTTTCTTCTTGGTTTGATACGCCTTATTATCATATTCTATATAAGAATAGAGATTATAGTGAAGCTTCAAAATTTATTGATAACATTTCGCTTTTTTTGAACTTACATTCAAACTCAAAATGTTGGGATTTATGCTGTGGAAAAGGGAGACATAGTATTTATTTAAATAAAAAAGGACTTGATGTTATTGGAACAGATTTATCTCCACAAAGTATTTTTGAAGCAAATAAAAGTGCTAATGAAACTTTAGAATTTTATGAACATGATATGCGTAAATTGTTTCGCACAAATTACTTTGATGTTGTTTTTAATTTATTTACAAGTTTTGGTTATTTTGAAAAACGAGAAGATGATTTACGTGTATTTGATTCCGTTCAAAAAAGTTTAAAACCAAATGGACTATTTGTTTTTGATTTTTTAAATGCTGATTATGTTAAAAATTCTATGATACCAAACGACACTAAAATTATGGACGGTATCACTTTTCAGATTTCAAAAATAATTGAAAGTAATATGGTAATTAAGAATATTGATTTTAAGGATAACTCAGAAACATATCATTTTGAAGAACGGGTAAAATTATTTGATAAAACGTATTTCGAAAGTTTAGCGGAGGATTGTAACTTACATATTGTAAATACTTTCGGGAATTATCAATTAGAAGAATTTAATCAAAATACTTCTCCGCGATTAATATTAGTATTACAAAAAAAATGAATTTAGGATTACTTACTTTATATTTAGCATTACCTGTATTAATTACAGGTGCACTTTTTTTGTCACTTAAAATACAAGCAAAAAATTTGCGCTTTTTATTAGCATTTAGTGCTGCTTATCTTTTCGCAATTTCAGTTACGCATTTGTTACCCGAATGCTATGAAAATAGTAATTTTAAAGTGGTAGGAATATTTATTTTAATTGGTTTTTTTATTCAAATTGTTATCGAATATTTTAGTGCAGGTATTGAACATGGTCATATTCACGCTCATTCTGATTCATGTAAAAAACATTTACCTCTTGGCATGATTACAGGTTTGTATTTGCATTCGCTTTTAGAGGGTTTACCAATATACCAAAGCGGCATTATTGAATCACAATCTCACACCTTGTTATCAACCCAACAATCGTTAGTTTTTGGAATTACGATTCATAATATACCAATTGCAATTGCCTTTGTTACTTTATTATTAGAGCATAAAGCATCTAAATTTAAAACCATATTATTATTGCTGGGATTTGCTTTGATGGCTCCTTTAGGTTGTTTTATTAGTTATGTATTAAATTTGTTTGGTGTAAATAATTATGATGGGTTTTTAAAATTATCCTTTGCAGTAGTTATTGGTATATTTTTGCATATCTCTACCGCCATTATGTTTGAAACTGGAGAAAATCATCGGTATAATTTAGCTAAAATAATATCGATGATTGCCGGTGTATTTTTAGCGGCGTTAATTAGTTGACATGTTAATTAGTCAATGCAGCGATTAGAGAATTTGACAATTAAATAAAAAATCATCTTAATTTAAATATCATTGAATCAAACAACAAATAGCACTTCTCAAACAACTTTTTTTGTTGATGTTATTGTTCCACTATCAGTGGCTAATAAATTTACGTATCGTGTTCCCAAAGAATTCAATGAGCAAATAGTTGTTGGAAAAAGGGTGATTGTTCAGTTTGGAAAAACAAAATTTTATACGGCCATTATTTATCATCTACACACTAATCCTCCAAAAGATTATGTGGCAAAATACATAGATTCAATATTAGATGACGAACCGATTGTAACTCAAGCTCAATTACAATTATGGGATTGGATTTCGCATTACTATTTATGTAATCCCGGTGATGTGATGAATGCCGCATTGCCTAGCGGTTTAAAATTAAGCAGTACATCACACATTACTATTAATTCTGATTTTAGTTTAGATGAAATGCCTTATGATTACTTTACAGAAAAAGAGCATACGATTTTAGAAGCTTTGCAACTAAATTCTTCATTGAGTTTTGATGATGTTAGTGTTATGCTTTCTATAAAAACTGTTCATGGTTTTATTAATAAGTTAATTCAAAAAGGTGCTATTGTTATATATGAAGAAATCAAAGATAAGTATAAGCCTAAATTAGTTGATTACATTGGTGTTAATCCAACTTTATTGAATAATCAAATGCAATTAAAAGAAGTATTGGATACTTTAGAAAAAAAAGCATTTAAGCAAGCAGAACTTTTATTGATGGTTCTTCATCTTTTAAAAACTGATGAAACTGCCAAGCAATTAGGTTTAGTAAAAAAAGCAACATTATTAAAAACTTTTGATACGGCTGTTATTAAAGGTTTAGTTAAAAAAGATATTGTGATTGAAACTGAACTTGAAACAAGTCGCTTGTTATTTGATAATAAAGAAAAGACCTTTAAAACACTTAATGAATTTCAAATAAAAGCAGTTAAAGAAATTGAACATCAGTTTGAAACTAAACAAGCCGTTTTATTGCATGGAGTAACAGGAAGTGGAAAAACTGAAATTTATTCTGAACTTATTAATAAAGTTATTGCTCAAGGAAAACAAGTGTTATACCTTGTTCCCGAAATTGCACTAACCACTCAATTAATAAGCCGTATCAGGGCTGTATTTGGTAATTCAGTTGGTATTTATCACTCAAAGTTTAGTGAAAACGAACGCGTTGAAATTTGGAATTCTATTTTGCATGAAGGCGATAATAAATTGTATGCTAAACATTTTAATATTGTTTTAGGAACGCGCTCTGCTTTATTTTTACCATTTAATAATTTAGGATTAATTATTATTGATGAAGAACATGATAATTCCTATAAACAACAAGATCCTGCGCCGCGTTATCATGCTCGCGATGCAGCTATGTATTTAGCTAATTTGCACAAAGCAAAAGTATTATTAGGAACAGCTACGCCTTCTTTTGAAAGTTATTATAATGCACTGCATAATAAATTTGGATTAGTAAGAATAGCTGAGCGGCACGGAAATGCAAGTTTACCATCTACAGTAGTGTGCGATTTAAAAAAAGAAACTCAGCAGCAACAAAATAAATCTATTTTTTCTCATCAATTAGTTAATGCTATTACACAATCTCTGGCAAAAAAGGAACAAGTAATTTTGTTTCAAAATCGCAGGGGTTTTGCTCCTTATACTGAATGTACCAGTTGTAATTGGATACCACATTGTACCCACTGCGATGTTGCGTTGATTTATCATAAACAAACAAATAAATTAAGTTGTCATTATTGCGGCTACGCTATGCAACCTCCAACAAGCTGCGGTGCTTGCGGAAATAATAATTTAAAGTATAAAGGGTTTGGCACAGAAAAAATAGAAGAAGAAATAGAAATTCTATTTCCATCAGCTAAAGTGGCTCGCATGGATTTAGATACAACCAGAAGTAAATATGCCTACAAACAACTTATTGACGAATTTGAATTAGGGAATATTGATATTTTAGTAGGCACACAAATGGTTACTAAAGGATTGGATTTTGATAACGTAAGTGTAGTTGGTGTTTTAAATGTGGATAGTGTTTTAAATTTCCCGGATTTTCGTTCTTACGAAAAAGCCTATCAATTAATTATTCAGGTGAGTGGTAGGGCAGGGCGTAAGGCGAAAAAAGGTACTGTTTATATTCAAACAAATCAGCCAGAACATTCAGTTATAAATCATGTTTTGGCCGATAATTATTTACAGTTTTATCAATCTCAAATAAATGAACGCGAACAATTTCATTACCCACCTTTTACTCGTGTAATTGAATTATCGGTTGTATCAAAAGATGTAAATGTTGTGAATGATATAGCCCAACAATTGGCTAACCAGCTAAAACCATTATTTGGAGGTATGATGTTAGGTCCAGAATTTCCGCTAATAGCTAAAATAAAAGACCAA
>JBIKOX010000149.1:0-7769 GCA_044357775.1 Bacteroidia bacterium
TATTAAAAATAAATAGAGAATATTCGCCCACCCAAGTTCGCAATTTACTGAAACAAGAAATTGATACACTTCAATACAATAATAAAAAAAGCATCTACCGTTTGCAGATAGATGCTGATCCTGTTTAAATTTAAAAAAAGGACCTTGTCCGTGAATTTACAATGGTACGATTTTGTCATTTTGTCATTTTTTATTCTATTGGTACAACCTTTGACTAATAAAAGCTGAAAAAAATATCAACTTAACCAAAAAATATATTTAAAAATGAGCACTACTGGTAAAATTAATGTTCAAACAGAAAACATTTTCCCAATTATTAAAAAATTTCTTTACAGCGATAACGAAATTTTCCTTCGTGAATTAGTAAGCAACGCTACTGATGCCACTCAAAAACTAAAAGCCCTAACTTCTATGGGGGAGGCCAAAGGTGAATTAGGTGATTTAAAAATTGAGGTCATTATTGATAAAACTGCCAAAACCATTACCATTAAAGATAAAGGTATTGGTATGACAAAAGAGGAAATTGAAAAATACATCACTCAAATTGCATTTAGTGGTGCAGAGGAATTTGTGCAAAAATACCAAGATAAAGTCGACAAAAACGTTGTAATTGGACATTTTGGTTTAGGGTTTTATTCAGCTTTTATGGTAGCTCAAAAAGTTGAAATTTTCTCATTATCTTATAAAGAAGGATCAAAATCGGTTCGTTGGGAATGTGATGGGAGTCCGGAATACCAAATTGAAGAAGTTGAAACTAAAACAACTCGTGGAACAGATATCGTGTTGCATGTTGCCGAGGATAGCTTGGAGTTTTTAGAGAATCAGAAAATTGAAGGCTTATTAAAAAAATATTGTAAATTTTTACCGATTGAAATTGTTTTTGGTACAAAATCAGAATGGGTTCCTAACGGTGAAAAAGATGAAAAAGGTCACGAAAAAGAAGAGGAAATTCAAGTAGAAAACATCATTAACAATCCTGTTCCATTATGGGTTAAAAAACCAGTTGATTTAAAAGATGAAGATTACAAAGCATTTTACCGAGAATTGTATCCGATGCAGTTTGAAGAACCATTGTTTCACATTCATTTAAATGTTGATTATCCATTTAACTTAACTGGTATTTTATATTTTCCTAAATTATCAAATAAGTTTGAGGCTCCAAAAGATCGCATTCAATTGTATAGTAACCAGGTGTTTGTTACCGATAATGTTGAGAATATTGTCCCTGATTTTTTAACGATGTTACGTGGTGTGATTGATAGTCCAGATATTCCTTTAAACGTTAGTCGTAGTTATTTGCAAGCGGATAGTAACGTAAAAAAAATATCTGCACACATTACCAAAAAAGTAGCAGATAAGTTAGAGGAAATCTTTAAAAAAGAAAGACCTGATTTTGAAGCTAAGTGGGACGATGTGAAAATATTTGTGCAATACGGAATGATTAGCGATGAGAAATTTTACGAAAAAGCTGCAAAATTTTCTCTTGTTAAAAATACCGAAGCAAAAGCCTTTACGTTAGATGAATACGAAGCTCATGTTAAAGCGAATCAAACCGATAAAGATAATAAAGTAGTGTATTTATATGCTACAAATAGTGACGAACAACATACGTATATTGATGCGGCAAAATCTCGTGGATATGATGTTTTATTAATGGATTCGCCATTAGATGCTCATTTAATTAATCACCTAGAAAGTAAATTAACTAATACGCAATTTGTACGCGTAGATAGTGATACCGTTGAAAAACTAATTAAAAAAGATGATGGACAAATTTGTAAATTAACTGAAGATGAGCAGAAAAAATTAAAACCAATTATTGAAGGTGTTGTTGCTAAAGAAAAATACACAGTTGTATTTGAAAGCTTAAGTGAAGCAGATTCGCCTATGTTAATTACTCGTCCTGAATTTATGCGCCGTATGAAAGATATGCAAGCCATGGGTGGAGGCGGAGGAATGAACTTTTATGGTTCAATGCCCGACATGTATAATTTGGTCGTGAATGCAAATCATCCTTTAATTACTAAAATAATGACTGAAGCTAACACGGAAAAACAAAGTCAGTTAGCCAAGCAAGCAGCCGATTTAGCTTTATTAGCGCAAGGTTTGCTTAAAGGCGAAGAGTTAACTAAGTTTGTTAAGCGTAGTGTTGAGATGATTAATTAATACTAGAAACGTAAAATTTATTATAACCCTGAGCGTAGTCGAAGGGCAGTAAATTTTACCTTTCTTACAAAAAGGCTTCGACTTCGCTCAGCCGAACAACTTTGTATTCAGAAAATAAAAGTAGTATCTTTAATAAAAAATAAACCATGGAAAATCAAAATCCTGAAAATCAATTAAATATTGAATTATCTGAAGAAATTGCAGAAGGAACTTATTCAAACCTTGCCATTATTACCCATTCTCCAACCGAGTTTGTAGTTGATTTTATTAGAGTGATGCCAGGTGTGCCAAAAGCAAAAGTAAAATCTCGCATTGTTTTAACGCCACAACATGCTAAACGTTTAATGAAAGCTTTAGCAGAAAACGTTCAAAAATATGAGCAAATGCATGGTAAAATTAAAGATAGCGAAATGAACGCATTGCCACTTAGTTTTGGTGGACCAACAGCTCAAGCATAAATAACTTGATCAAAAAGAAATAATTTTCTTTTTTTTACATTTTGAGTGGATTTTTCACAAAATCATTTACCTAATTGTTAATTTTTGCACAAAATTGTAAAAATGGTATTGCACATTACTAAAGATAAAATTATATTTACTAAAAAATAAGATTATGAAAAAAATATTATTTGCAACTATAAAAAAGGTTCTACTTTTTGTTTTTTTTACCGGAACAATTTTTAATTCATTTGAATTAAAAGGACTTACTTATTATTTAAAAAGTTCAGGTCCAATTACAACTTTAGCCAGCTGGGGCCTAAATACTGATGGTTCAGGCACTTCACCTTTAAACTTTGGAGGAGCTCATACTTGGAATATTGTAAATCGAACTTCTGTTTCATTAGGTGCATCATGGGCTGTTGCTACAACAGCTGCTGTTAATATTGGAGATGGCAGCGCTGCTATCACATTTTCTTTGTCCACTAGCGGCAAAATTGGTGCGTCTAGCGGTGCCAGTGTTGTCATTAAAAATAATGCAACGTTTGTTATTGATGGCGGCACTAATCCTACCATAAACAAAACTACATTTGATATTGGTTCTACGTTTGCCTCTAGCAGTAACAATGTAAATGGTATTTTTTCTGACACTTACTACAATTTAAATATCTTACAAGATGAATATCCAACAGGTGATATTACTGTTAATGGCGCATTAACTATTTCCTCTGGTCAGTCGTTTGATATTGATTTTAGTGCATTAACTTTAAATGGGACAATTGCAGGGTCAGGTTCTCTTGTAGGTGGCTCAACTGCAACTTTGGTTGTAAATGGAACAGGTAGCGTAGGAAATTTATTATTTTCCGAGATAAATTTGATTACAGGACTAAATGGTAAAATCCTCGATATATTAGAAATAAATTTAATGACTGCAGGCAGCTCAGTTAATTTAGGTTCAGATTCGTTAACAATTTTAACAGACATGTCTTGTACATCAGGTATTTTTGATATCAGTGGTAAACATTTGATATTAAATGGTGCAATAACCAATGGAGGCGGGACAATTACAAGTTCTAACTCCACAAGTTTAACAATTGGTGGTACTGGTGCCATTACAGGTAGTCTGCCTTTATCTCCTAGTATCTACGATTTAACACTTAATAGATCAGGACAGACCTTAACTATTGGTAGTCCTTTGGATATTATCAATTCAATTACTCCAACCGCAGGAACTATTGCAAGTGGAGGTAATGTTAAATTAAAAAACAGTTCTGGTCAGCATTCTCGTATAGGCGTTGTTGGTGCAACTGGCGCTATTACTGGAAATATTACTGTAGAAAACTTTATTCCCGGAACAGTAGCAGGTTGGAGAACACTAGGCGCTCCTGGTATTTCTGGGTTAACTGTTTTAGATTGGGATGGTCAAGGTGGTAGCACAACTGATTTTGCAATGACTTGTGTTGGATGTTTTTACGATCCAACTTCAATTCAGCCTACACCATTTTGTTCTATACAAAGTAATCCATCAGGGGATGATCTTACATTTGTAGAATTAGTTGCTACCGACAATTTAACTCCTGGTCAGGGATTTTGGGTTTATAATGCAACTAGTTCAACTGCTGCTCAAAATGTTACTCAAACTGATGTTGGTACCGCAGTTACAGGCCCTGTAACAATTGCAAGTACTACATTTACAACTTTTGCGGCAAATCCTTTTGCTTGTCCACTTTCTTTGTCAAGTTTGCAGGCTAGTAATCCTGGAATGGGTGGCATAAATTGTTATGATCCTGTTGGAATGAGTTATATAGCTCAAAATGGTGGAATTCCAAGTAATATTATACCGATGGGTCAAGGATTTTATGCAAATGGCATTGCATCTATCACGTTTAATGAGTCAAATAAGGATGTCTCTAGTGTAACATCAACAAGAAATATCCAAAAAACAATGTCACCAAGCCAAACTTCATCGGTTGTAATTGGTGCTGTGTTTCAATTAGGTATTACAGGTTTTTTAGGAGATTTCGATAATACTTATATTAGATTACATCCAAACGGAACGCCGGGTTACGATTTACCTTTAGATTGTTACAAAATGTATGGTACGCCGGGTTACGCTGGCACTGGCGCTACTTATTCGCAATATACTAATATTGCTACCGTTTCCGGAAATCAAGATTATGCAATAAATAGTTTATCAGATATGTTTTCAACGGATTTAGTAATTCCTGTAATTGCAAGAGCTCAGGTAACAGGGCAGTATACTATTTCTCCTGTAGATATTCAAAACTTACCAGGTAATGCCTGCGTATCATTATTTGATAAATTATTAAATGTTTCTCATGATTTAAGAACGGGTTCTTACATTTGTAACATTAATGATACTACTCAGGCAGCTCGTTTTGAATTAACAATTTGCCTTGATCAAACTGCAACGTCAGTTAATGCCAACAATTTAAATAATAATAATGTCCTAATTGGTCAAGATGGTAATTCAGGTGTATTTGTAAAAACTAAATTTGAAAAAAACATGAAGTCGTTAATTAGTGCATATAATTTGATGGGACAAAAGATAATTAATGACAAAGAAATTGAAGGTTTGGAAAATGTAACCTATTTAGATTTTAAAGATTTACACAATCAAATAGTCATTATCAAGGTAACTAACGCAAGTGGACAAACTACAAAAAAAGTTTACATTAATTAGTTAGGTTTAAACTTGTAGATGATTTTCTATTTTTTTTGTTTTTGCTAAAATTCACCTATTTGTAAATAACTGTATTATTTTTCTAAGCGGCTTAAGGTACAAGGTGTAAAATTTAGGATTAAGCCCATTTACAATCCATGCTTTTCTATCTTCCTTATTTGCTCTTATCCTATTTTTTAAAGTTACATTGCTTTTTCCTCCAACTCTCATTTTAACAATGAATTCAGGTAAGTAAGATAGGTTAATTTTGTGCTTATGAATGAAACGTAACATTAATTCGTAATCAGCAGCTGAAACAAAACTTAAATTAAAGCTGCCAAATTTTTCATAACAACTGCGCTTTACAAAAAAGGTAGGATGCGGTGGCATCCAGCCATTTAAAAACTGACCATCCTTGTAGTTTCCAGATTTCCACTTTCTAAAAATCTTATTCGTATCCACTTTATCAACATAATATAAATCAGCGTAAACGGCATCTGAATTATTTTCTTGAATGGATTTTACAATTTTATCAATCACAAATTTATTCGTATAAAAATCATCACTATGTATAATCCCAATTAAATCTCCAGTTGCTAAAGCAATTCCTTTATTAAGCGCATCATATAAACCTTGATCTTTTTCGGAAATTACTTTTGATATTTTATCTTTATAAGATTCAATAATTGATAACGAATTATCTGTTGATTTTCCATCTACAATAATATACTCAATATCACCATAACTTTGATTAACTACAGATTCAATGGTATCTTTTAGCGTAGCTCCGCTATTATATGTAATGGTTATAATGGATACCTTCACAATTACAAATTAACAGTTAATGTGTGTGCAAAATATATCAATGATTTAAAATTAAAATCAATTCGCGCATCTTCTTTCGCTTCGTTGCTAATATATACAGTTTTCATCTCTGCATTTCTTCCAAATTCCATATCACTCAAACTATCACCAACAATTATAGATTTATTAAAATCAATTGTAGGAAAATCTTTTTGAGCTTGCAAAGCCATTCCAATTCCTGGTTTACGAGTAGGGTGGTTTTCGGCTGCTAAATATGGTGAGTAATACACTTTATCAATACGCCCTTTTAAATAGGTAATTTCATACAACATATTTTGATGTATCAATTCTAAATCTTCTGGGTAAATAATTCTCTTACCAATACACTGCTGATTTGTTACTACTACAATCTTTCCAAAAATTGAATCTAACATTCGCAAGGCATTTAAAACGCCATCAATAAACTCAAATTCTGAAGTATGTTTTACATAATCATTTTCTAATTTTTTATTAATAACACCATCTCTGTCTAAAAACAAAGTCCAGGTATTATCTATATTTAAATCTTTTAAAGTCATTTTAACATTATTATGAATAAAAAAAATTTAACCACATAGTCAAATAGATTTTTATTTTTCTGAGTCGCTACAGAGAAGCTACGCTTTTTACATAGTGAACTATTTGCAAAAACATGTTTTCTATCTAATTACTTTTCATTTAACTTTTCTATGTTTCTGTTTGGTTAAAAAATACTACTTAACTACTTTCACTCTATTTATATTTAAAATTCATAAAATCTATTTGTGCCTTGTTATAATCTTCTGGAATCCCAATGTCAATAAAATAACCGTGGTATTCAAATCCAAAAATTGTTATTTGATTAATACGTTTCTCGAAAAAATCTTTTTCAATTGAGAAAACTTTAATTGTTGCTGTTTCGTTTAAATACAATTCTCTATTTAATAAATAAACGCCACCATTAATTACACCTGGCTCTTCAATAGTATCTTTTTCTTTAAATGTTTTTATAATAAATGTGTCTTCTAATTCTATAGTGCCATATCGAGCAGCATTGTTAACGCTTCTGAGTGCTAACGAGCAATTGGATTTAAAAAAACTATGTTGCTTATAATATGAATGAAGATCGACATCAAAAAAAGAATCACCATTAAGCACTAAAACATTATCTGTGAAACATTTTTCTAATGCTAAACGAATTCCACCTCCAGTGCCCAATGGTTGAATTTCCTTTGCGTAGGTTATTGTAATCCCATTGTATTCATTTTTATAATATTCGGATATTTTTTCTGATAAATATCCGGTTGATAATACAACATGTTCAATATTAAAAAACTTTAAATAATCAAAGATATAATTTAAAAAAGGCTCATTATTAATTGGAGCCATTGGTTTTGGTACATCATTTACAACTGCTTGCAAACGTGTTCCAAATCCTCCTGCTAATATAATAGCTTCTTTTAGCAAATTAAATTATGGTTTAGGAAATAAAGCAATCTCTACTAACTCGCAAATAGTATGTCCCAAAATCATATGACATTCCTGAATACGAGGTGTATCTTTAGAGGGAATATTTACTAAGTGCTTAGCGCAGGATTTCATTTTACCGCCTGTTTCACCAGTAAACGCAACTGTTACCATACCAATTTCGTTAGCAACTT
>JBIKOX010000251.1:0-3575 GCA_044357775.1 Bacteroidia bacterium
ACCATGTAAAAAGCCTCGATTTAAGTTTAAAAGCGATAAAATAAATTGTTTTCTGTCACACTGAGCGCAGTCGAAGGGTGTCACACTGAGCGCGGTAGAAGTGAATCAAACTTATTTATTTACATCCGCAGTTATCATCCCCACACTTTTTTTTAGAGATAGTTTTGTAAATTCTATATCCTATATAAGATAAAGCTGCAATTAATAAAATAACTATAATAAATTTTTGCATTAACGCTCCTCTCCTATTTTTGCGGGGTTCATTACTGGAATTTCATGAGTCAGCTCTTGATTTAAAACATTAATTTTTATTTTATAACCACCGGTTTGCAAAGCACTTAAATCCAAAATATAATACTCAGTATTTTCAATGGAATATCCTGCCACTTTATTATCCTTTAAATCTAAAATATCTACTTGTATTTTCCCTAAATTATTTCCAGCAATTGATAAGCTGTACTTGTTATAAAATACTGGAAGTAACGTTATTGATCCTTTTTGTGTAGCTGAATTATTTTTTTTTGAATTTTTTACTCTTTTAGATTTAGGAAAGGCTTTATTTAATGATAACGTATTTAATGAATTTGAATATTCAAATAATTTATAATTGTCCTTCACATCGTAAATAGTATCTCTATCTGACCAAACTCTAATATAATCAACAATAACTGATGATGGAAATTTTGTAGTTTTATTTTCTCCGGGATGAAACGGCCCGTCATATTGTGCAATTCCAATACCTGCGGTTAAATTCATATTTAAGTCAAATTTTCCTTTGTAAAAGGCTACATAATTTTCATTTAAAAAAAAACTAATTCCCTCTTCATTCCAAATACCAGAAATTATATTAAACTCATTGTCAAAATAATTTGTTGTTTTAATCCAATGGCCCCAACCTTTAGATAAATCTAAAAAACTATTTCTGTAATTAGAGCAACCATCAGGACAATGAACATCCACATGCATTTGATTATTTCTCTCACCTTTTAATTCAAAAAAATCAATTTCGTAATTAGGATTTCCGCCATAAAGCCAAAAAGCTGGCCATATGCCACTTCCAGAAGGACTTTTAAATCTAATTTCAAACTGACCATACTTAAAAGGTTTTCTCGACCAAATTAGTCCTCCAGAATAATCAAAAAAATAACTATTGTCTTTTAACCTTTCTGGGTGCTTTTTTAAGTCAGATAATTTTAACTCCCAATCAGACAAAGGTTCATATTTTTTATGCCGATCAAGCATAAAAGAAATATAACCAGAATCGATAGTTGTATTTTCATCCTTATAATAACAACCTGATGAAATAACATTTCTGCTCCAAGGTAAATATTTCATCCACATAGTATCGTTAAATTCAACTGTACTAAATTCATCACCACTTTTATAATACCACTTATAAGTGGTATCTGTGTGAATGTTCCATTTTACTTGCGAGAAGTAGTTTAAATTCAAAATTAAAAGGCAGTATAGTATTAAAAATTTCATTTAATTGATTTTTGTTAATTTATCGTATCTTCTATTTTCAAAATAGTACAACTTGTACTTTTTATCTTTTAATTGCTTTATTTGTTGTAAAGATGGCATAAAATCATAAGCTACACAATTATAATAGTACATTGCTTCAATATAATTATTGCAATTAAATATAACTGTCTTGTTTTGATTTAAAACAATTTTATTTTTTTTGAGATTCAAAATAGCGATTCTACTCGAGTCATAATTCTTAACAAAAACCCTATCAATACAATAAATAACTGGTAATAAAATAAATAATAGCAAAACTACTTTTTTAATATATAGTTTGATATGTTGTAGTTTATAAAAAAAATATAAAAAGGCGGAAATAATAATAAATAATGCTGGAGCAATAAATAAAATGTACCCTTGCATTTTTGTTTTGGAAATACTAAAAAAAATAATTGGAACTACAATCCAAAATAATAAAAACAACTTCTCCTTATTCTTATGTTTTATGTACTTGTAAATAATCCAAATTAATGGGATATAAACTAAATCATGATAATTTATTCTTATTTTATTTAGATAATAAAAAACACTACCAGTTTGTCCGTCGAGCACTGATGTTAAATGCAAGAAATTATTAACTTGTTCCATTGCAGATTGAGTAGGATAATAAAATGCAATGAATAGTTGCCAAGGCAAGCAGACTAAAACACAACAGGAAATAATAATTATTACATATTTAAATATTACTTTTTTTTCGAGTACATTTTTCCCTAATAACATAAACATTGGAATAACCATTAATGCCGGAAGCCACTTGCACAAAACCGCTAAACCAATACTAATGCCCGTTAGCACTATAAAAAGTATATGCCGTGATTTATAAAATTTAATAATAAACCAAATGGCTAATTGAATAAAAAACATATAAAAAATATCTACATGATCTGTTGCAATGCGTCCGGATGTTATCTCAATAATAAAAACATTGATAGCTTGAAAAAAACAAGCCAATAAACCCACTTTATCGTTAAATAAATTTTTACCAATTAAAAATGTAATTAATAATGACAGTGTTGATAATAATAATGATGGAAGCCGAATAAAAAAATCATCTAAACCAAACATATACAAGGATGCGGAAATTGACCATAGTGGCAATGGTTGCTTGTGTAGCCAAATATGACAATAGCGCCAATCTGTATTTTCGTGATTGAGTAATGGATATTTATACAAAGTTGGTTTTGCAAAATCAGCCATTAAGTTTTTTGCAACTAAAGCATGGTAGCGCTCATCCCAAGGATGAATGTAATCATCCATACATAAGTATGTTCGCAGAAAAAAACCAGTTAAGATGATTGCTAAAAGCCAAATTATTTTCGTTTTAATAGTAAGCAAGGATTGTAAAATAAAGAATTAGAAGTATAAACCTACAAATTTCATATGTAGATGTTATTGTTTTTTAGTTGTCATATGGTTTAGCCAGTTTATCTTCATTTAAGTTTAACTCAATCTTTTTACTATTTTTATTTGTTTCGTTAAGTGCTTCGCAATTGTGTTTCGTCAAACATAGCTATTTCATATGTAGATATTATTGTTTTTAGTTGTCATATGGTTTATCCAGTTTACCTTCATTTGCGTTTGCATTTTGTAAAACAAGGTCATTTTATAAAAACAAATTTACATTTTAAATATATATGCAGAAAATAAGAGGATAATTTTATACTTTCGTTACAAATTTTAAGATAATGATTACAGCAGAATCTCCAATTAAGTTTGATAGACGTAAACAAAAAGATGATACGCTATTAGAGCTTTATAAAAATATTTTAACTCCTCGTTTAATTGAAGAAAAAATGTTGATTCTTCTTCGTCAGGGTCGTGTTGCTAAATGGTTTAGTGGCATTGGCCAAGAAGCTATTTCGGTTGGCGTTGCAACAGCTTTAAATACAGATGAGTTTATTTTACCGATGCACCGTAACCTTGGCGTGTTTACCACACGTGGCATCCCTATGAGTCGTTTATTTTGCCAGTTTCAGGGAAAGCCAAGTGGATTTACGCAAGGTAGAGATAGAAGTTTTCACTTTGGAACTCAGGAATATAATATTGTA
>JBIKOX010000252.1:0-3572 GCA_044357775.1 Bacteroidia bacterium
TAAATAACCGTGAGCGTATTGTTGTTACAGAAATTCCTTTTCAAATTAATAAGGCCGAAATGATTAAACGTCAGTGGGAACTTTGTAATGAAAAGAAAATTGAAGGAATTACAGAAATTCGTGATGAAAGTAACCGTGAAGGCATGCGTATTGTTTATGAGTTACGTAGCGATGCAATTTCAAATGTAGTATTAAATAATTTATATAAATACTCTGCGTTACAAACTTCATTCTCTGTTAATAATGTTGTTTTAGTTAAAGGTCGTCCCGAAATGTTGAATCTAAAAGATATGATTCACTATTTTGTAGACCACAGACATGATGTGGTTGTCCGCAGAACGAAGTTTGACTTAATACAAGCTGAAAAACGTGCACACATTTTAGAAGGGTTATTAATTGCTCAAAAAAATATTGACGAAGTTATTAAGATCATCAAAGAAAGTGATTCTCCTGATGCTGCAAAAGATGAATTAATTATACGTTTCTCTTTATCTGAAATTCAGGCGCGTGCAATTTTAGATATGCGATTAAGAACATTAACCGGTCTAGAAGTTAATAAATTAAATGCAGAATATGAGGAGTTAATGAAAACAATCACGCATTTAAAAGAAATATTAGGTAGCGAAACGTTACGTTATCAAATCATCAGAGAAGAATTAGCGGAGATAAAAGAAAAATATGGTGATGAGCGTCGTACGGATATAGTTTACGCAGGAAGTGATTTAAAAATTGAAGATATGATTGCTGATGAAGATGTAGTAATTACTATTTCACATTTAGGTTACATGAAACGCACAAACCTTGCTGATTACCGTTCTCAAAACCGCGGAGGAAGAGGCAGTAAAGGAACAGCAACCCGTGACGAAGATTTTGTAGAACACATGTTTATAGCATCAACACATAATTATATTTTATTATTTACCGAAAAAGGATCTTGTTTTTGGATTAGAGCATACGAAGTGCCCGAAGGAAATAAACAAAGTAAAGGACGTGCGTTACAAAACTTAATCAGTATTTCTCCTGATGATAAAGTAAAAGCATTCATCAATATCAAAAATTTAAATGATGAAGAATATATTAAAAACAACTTCATTATATTATGTACTAAAGATGGTATCATCAAAAAAACATCTGTAGAAGCTTATTCTCGTCCACGTGCTAATGGAATTAATGCAATTACAATTCGCGAAGGAGATGTTTTATTAGAAGCCGCTTTAACAAATGGTAATAATGAAATAATGATTGCAACTAAAATGGGTAAAGTTTGCCGTTTCCCTGAAGCTAAAGTACGACCAATGGGCCGTAATGCAAGTGGTGTAAAAGGTATCGATTTAAATGATGAAGAAGGTGGAACAAATGAAGTAGTTGGTATGATTTGTATTAGTGATATGCAAGCTAACGTTTTAGTAGTATCAGAAAAAGGATATGGTAAGCGATCGGATATTGACGAATACAGAGTTACGAATCGTGGTGGTAAGGGTGTTAAAACAATTAATATTACTGAAAAAACAGGAAACTTAGTTGGTATTAAATCTGTTACCGATGCCAACGATTTAATGATTATTACTAAAAACGGAATTGCTATTCGTATGGCTGTTTCCAATTTACGAGTAATGGGTCGTGCAACACAAGGCGTTAAATTAATTAATATTCAAGATAGCGATAGTATTGCAGCTGTAACCAAAGTTGATCACGAAGAAGAAGTTGAAGTCGTTGTTGAAGGAGAAGTTACCACTCAAACGCCAACAGAAGATACTCCTATTGCTGAAAAACCTGACGAAGAAAATACTACACCAACGGACGATATCAATTAATTACGGACTTAAAAAATAATCTAAAACATATACATTTGATTAAATAAAAATTATCATGAACAAAAAAACAATCATAGCAAGTGCATTAAGCTTATTAAGCTTCGCGACTTTAATTGCACAACCTACTTTAGTAGAAAAAATTGAGTCAAAAGAAGGTAAAGTAGTCATACCTTATGAAAAATGGAAATTGCCAAATGGCTTAACTATTTTATTAAATGAAGATCATTCTGATCCCGCAGTGCATGTATTAGTTACCTACAAAGTTGGTTCTAATCGCGAAAGTTTAGGTAAATCTGGGTTTGCCCATTTTTTTGAGCATATGATGTTTCAGGGCTCCAAGCACGTAGCTGATGAAGAGCATTTTAAAATTGTTTCAACAGCTGGTGGTAATATGAATGGTAATACAACGGAAGATAGAACTGTATACTTTGAAACTGTTCCATCTAATAATTTAGAAATGGCATTATGGTTAGAGGCTGACCGTATGGGTTTCTTATTAGATTCATTAACAACTAAAAAGTTCGAAAATCAACGTGATGCCGTAAAAAATGAAAAATCTCAAAATGTCGAAAACCAGCCTTATGCGATGGCATTTGTTGAGGAAATAAACAAGGTATTATATCCCGATGGTCATCCCTACAGCTGGCCGGTAATTGGTTATGTAGATGACTTAAATAGAGCAACTTTAGAGGATGTGAAAAACTTTTTCTTACGTTGGTATGGTCCCAATAACGCTATTTTAACTATTTCTGGAGATTTTAGCACTCCTGAAGCTTTGAAAATGGTAGAGAAATATTTTGGAGGAATAAAAACTGGACCAGAAGTTAAAAAAATGAGAGTTCCACCAGTTACTTTAGCTACAGATAAGTACACTGCCTATAAAGACCGTACGTATTTTCCATTAAACTTAAGAGTATATCCAACGGTGCCTCAATACAATAGAGATGAGCCTGCATTGGATTTATTAGGAATGATGATGGGTAATGGTAATAACTCAATCTTCTATAAAAACTTTGTTAAATCAAAACCAGAAATTGCAGTTGAAGCAAGCGTAAATCATCGTTCAAAAGAATTAGGTGGGGAGTTTACAGTTCAAATTTTTGCATATCCACCTGAAGATTTTAATTTAGAAAAATTATTTTCGGATATTGATGCTAAAGTAAAAACAACTATTGATGAATTTGGAGCAACTGGAATAACGGATGATGCTTTAGTAAGAGCAAAAGCTCAAATGGAATCTTATATGTATGGTATTTTATCAACAATAGAAAATAAAGCAGGAGTAATTTCGGAGTGGGAGCGCCTGCAAGGTAAAGGCTATACAATTTCTGATGAAATAGATAGATATTCTAGAGTAACTAAAGAAGATGTTAATCGTGTATTTAATAAATATATTAAAGGTGCAGGAGCTGCTGTATTAAACACTTATCCAATTATGAATCAAAAAGATTCAGTTAAAAGTATTAACCCGTATGCAGGTCAAAAATTTGAAACACCAGTCGAATACAAAGGATTAACTTATCAACCAGCTGCAGATAATTTTAAAAGAGAAGTAAGACCTGTTGCGGGTGCTTCAAAATCAGTAACTGTTCCTGACTATTTTAGAAGTAAATTATCAAACGGAATTAGCATAATTGGTACAAAAAATACGGAAAGTCCAGATGTTACAATTGTGATGACTATTGACGGAGGTAGTTTAGTTTTAACAACAGACCAACTTAAAAAAATAGGTATTGCTGAATTAACAGCTAGTATGCT
>JBIKOX010000253.1:0-3555 GCA_044357775.1 Bacteroidia bacterium
CAAATAGGTATCGGTTAAAGTGGTAATATTTTGGTGAAAAAATTTCTTCATTTCATCCACACTCATGTCTTTTGTCCAAAGGTCAATACGCATGGTGTTGTTTTCTTTTTCGTCCCATAAAGCAAGCATCATACTTTTGCAAATACTACCTTCCTTAGCATCAGGTGCTTCCCATTCAATTTTATGTGGTAATTGGTTTTCGTCAACCGTAATTTTTAATTTAATTTCAGATGTTGTCATAATCAGTTTTAATTATAGTTGGAGGTATAAGTTTTAATCTTAAATTTTTAACTTTATTTGTTGCTAAATTAATTAAAAAATAGCTTTAAACGACTACGAAAAACTAATAATAACGATACATTTGTGGTATGATAGAATATCCAAAATTAACTTTACAAAATGGCAAAGAACTTCCAGTATTGCGATTTCATCCTTGGATTTTTTCTGGAGCGATAAAACTAACCGATTCTGGCATTTCTGATGGAGATGTGGTAGAAATTTATTCGGCTAAGCAGCAGTTTTTAGGAATGGCTCAATACCAAAAAGGCAGCATTACGGGCAGAATTATTTCCTTTAGTAAACAACAAATTAATGTTGATTTTTGGATAAAGAAAATTGAAAAAGCTTTCGATTACCGTCATTTTTTAAACTTAGCAAATAATCCTCACACCAACGTATATCGTTTAATATTTGGAGAAGGAGATGGTTGTCCTGGATTGATAATGGATTATTATAACGGGCATGTTGTTTTTCAAGCTCATAGTATTGGAATGCATAAATGCAGATTAGATATTACAGAGGCTTTAAAAAATGTGTATGATGCTAATTTAAAAAGTGTGTATGATAAAAGTTCTGAAACTCTTCCAAAAGATTATGCATCTGGATTATCTAATGAGTTTTTATACGGTGCTTGTACTGAAGAATTAATTGTTATTGAAAATGATGTTAAATTTTACATTGATTTTATTAATGGTCAAAAAACAGGATTTTTTATCGATCAGCGCGAAAACAGAGCTTTGTTAGGTAATTACAGTAAAGATAAACGTATTTTAAATACATTTTCTTACACTGGAGGTTTTTCTATATATGCTGCAAAACATGGTTGTTCAATTGTACATTCAGTTGATTCGAGCGCAAAGGCAGTTGACATGTGTCATAAAAATGCGATTTTAAATAATGTGACTAATCACGAAGGTTTTGCAGTTGATACGTTTGATTATTTAAAAGACCATGGTAAAGATTATGATATTATAATTTTAGATCCGCCCGCATTTGCAAAAAGTAGAGATGTATCGCATAATGCGGTTATTGGCTACAAGCGTTTAAATCAAATGGCATTGTCAAATATAAAAAAAGGCGGAATTTTATTTACATTTTCTTGCTCAGGCGTTATCGATAAAAAATTATTTTATAATACAGTTACGGCGGCAGCAATTGAATCAAGGCGACATATTAAATTGTTACACACTTTGTCGCAACCTGCCGATCATACGATTACTCCTAATTTTCCGGAAGGTGAATATTTAAAAGGATTAGCATTTTATGTTGAATAATAAAAAATTATGCAAATGAATGAACAGATAGAAAAAATTAGAAAAAACATCGAACCACTAAGGCAAGAAATTATGAATCACAAAGTGTATTCTGTGATTAATGATTTAGATGATTTAAGAATTTTCATGAAATATCATGTGTATGCTGTATGGGATTTTATGTCGTTATTAAAAGCACTGCAAAATAATTTAACCTGTACTTCTATTCCATGGTTTCCCAAAGGTTCAGCGGATACCAGATTTTTAATAAATGAAATAGTTGTTGGAGAAGAATCGGATGTTGATTTATTTGGAAACCGAAAAAGCCACTTTGAATTGTATTTAGATGCGATGTATCAATGTGATGCAAATACTGTTCCTATCCAAAAATTTATTGAGGCTTTAAAACATACTGGTAATTTTAATGAGGCTTATCAATCTTCTGAAACACCTAGTGAAGCTAAAGATTTTGTGAATTTTACATTTAAAATTATTGAAAGTAATAAAGACTATTTGCAATCTGCTATTTTTACGTTTGGACGAGAAGATTTAATTCCGGGAATGTTTATTTCTATCATCAACGATATTCATAAAAAATTCCCTGATAGCATTTCTATTTTTAAATATTATCTCGAAAGACATATTGAGGTGGATGGTGATCATCATAGTCATTTAGCATTACAAATGACCTCAAATTTATGTGGAACAAATGATGCGTTTTGGCATGAAGTTGAATTAGCAAGTATTGAATCTCTTAAAAAAAGAAAAGCTTTATGGGATGGTGTTTATAATGAAATTTCTTTAAAAAAAGCAGTTTAACTTTTAATAATTATGATTTATAATAATTTAAAGCAACATCTAAATTTGTTTTACCACCCATCGTATTTGTCTAATTTATTAAATCTTAATAATTAAATTCGCTTATCAAATTGTAGTATGAAACCAATTTTAGAAGTAAAAAATATACATAAGCACTATGCAAATCATGTTGCTTTAAAAGATGTTAGTTTAGTAGTTGAACCTCAAAAAATATTTGGCCTATTAGGACCAAATGGTGCCGGCAAAACATCTTTAATTAGAATTATTAATCAAATTACAGGACCTGATAGCGGAGAAGTGTTATTTAATGGCGAACGTTTATCGCCAAAACATGTTGATTATATTGGTTATTTGCCTGAGGAACGAGGTTTGTATAAAAAAATGTCGGTTGGTGAGCAGGTTATGTATTTGGCTCAGTTAAAAGGTTTAAAAAAATCTGACGCTAAAGCAAAATTACAACACTGGTTTAAAAAATTTGAAATAGAAAATTGGTGGGATAAAAAAATTGAAGAGCTAAGTAAGGGAATGCAACAAAAAATTCAATTTATTGTAACTGTTTTGCACGAACCTAAATTATTAATTTTAGATGAACCATTTAGTGGCTTCGACCCAATTAATGCTCAACTTATTAAAAGTGAAATTTTAGAACTCAGAGATAAAGGCGCTACCATTATTTTCTCTACGCACAATATGGGTAGTGTTGAAGAATTGTGCGATAATATTGCCCTAATAAATAAAGCAGAAAAACTGTTAGATGGCTCCGTTAAGGAAATTCGTAAAAATTATAAAAGCAATACGTTTCATATAACTTTCAGAGGAAACTTAGTTGGTTTTATTAATGCTTTATGGGCTGGCGCTGAATTGTTGGATAAAAAATCAGACGATGATGTGCATAGTGTTACCGTAAAAATGTTACGTCAAAATAAACCAAACGATTTATTGCAAGCTGTTTTAAATTATGCGGAAATATTATCCTTTCAGGAAATTGTTCCTTCCATGAATGATATTTTTATTTCTGTAGTAGAAAATAAAACAACTGTTAATACTCAAAGTACTTTTACTGAATAAAATTTTATACAATGAACAAATTATTTTTAATCATTCAACGCGAATATTTTTCTCGAGTTAAGAAAAAATCATTTTTAATAATGACAATCTTAGGCCCTTTGTTAATGGCTGGTTTAATGATTGTTCCAGTTTGGCT
>JBIKOX010000075.1:0-12756 GCA_044357775.1 Bacteroidia bacterium
TCAAACCATCCCAATTACTCCAATATACTTGTCCATTCTCCATGTCGTTAACAGGAATACCATCAACCATCACCGCAATATTTCTTTGATCAAAACCACGAAGTGTAACTCTAGAATCACCAGCACCTCCCCCACTGCTTGATGCGTATGCACCAGGAGTGGTATTCGCTATCATGCTGATATCTTTACCTCCTAATTCCTCTTGTATTTTAGCCGCCGAAATTGAACTAAAGGCAACAGGTGTTTCTCTAATTTGAGCCATATCTGCAATAACTTCAACTTCATCCAGCGTATTACTTTCAAGTTTTAACTCTATCTTTTTATTAGAATACAATTTTAATTTTTGTGTGAATTTTCCATAACCTAGCATTGATACTTCGATTGTATAATCACCTTTTGGTAATTTTAAAACGAAATTACCTTCTAAATCAGCCACAACTCCAACACCAACTTTTGCTAATACAGTGGCTCCAATTAAAGCTTCGCCAGTTTCAGAATCTTTTATAGAACCGGATAAAACAACTTTAGCACTATCTTGAGACTTTCCAAGTAAAGTACAAATTACGAAAACGAATAACAGACTTTTTTTTATCATACACTATTTTAAATGTAAAGGGCTGAATATTTCATCAGCCCTTTATTTATTTTTTGAATTAAAAATTATTGAATAATTAATTTTTCAGTTTTTGTACCTACATTATTTTTAACAACAGCGTAATAAATGCCACTCGTTAAGTTTAGATTTCTTAAAACTACTGTTTTATCATTATTATTAGAAGAATATACAATTTGACCAATTGCATTTATGATTTTAATCTCTTTGATTAAATTATCACTTACAAAAACAATTTCAGAGCTATTCGATGGATTAGGGTATAATTTTAAATAAACCGCTTTAGCATTTTCATTCACTCCTACTGGTTTGCAATCACAATCATGGCTTCCAATTTTTGTCCAATTGTCTTTAGGTAAAGAATCCCACTGCAAGGTTACATTAAATTGCAAAGGATTTGAAGTTATACCTTTTACTACTGCAGCCTTTCTTTGCAATGAATGATCTTTTGTCCACCATTTTCCAGCAGTTCCATCATATGGTGGCTGATCACTCCAAGCAACACCAGCTGGATCTTCACCAATTCTGCCAAAAATATCTAAAATAGTGTAAGGTGATTTTTTTACTAAAACCATAGCATCATTTCCATTCATAAATGTAGGAGCTGGATATGCTGCATCTGTTTGTTGAGCTAGTGCTTGCAATGCAGGTGAACATGCAGGCGATGTTGCTGTAGTTCCGGATGTTACGCCTACGCCATTTGCAATTACAAATGTGCTGTATGAGTTTACAGAACCTACTAAATTAGAACTATCACTTCCGGTTGATGAACCATTAGAGTAGCGAACTAAACGATAATTACTTAAATTGATAGTGTTTACAGTTGGATTATAAAACTCCATAGCTTTACTATTTCCACTTCCTTCTACATATTCAGAAATAAACAGATCTGAACAGTTTTGCGCTTTACCAACTAAAGCAATTGTAATTAATGATAAACAAAGTAAAGTTTTTTTCATGTTTTTGGGTTTAAATGTTTTTAATTTTTATTGATAAAGTGGTTTAAGGCGAATCACAGATTAGTTTTTCTCTTATAGGTTGGTCACTTTTTAGTCCAGCAAAAATAAGCTAATTTAAAATACCTACAAACAATTGTGCATAAAAATGATAATTAGATAAGCCATATTTAACAATTACTTAATTAAAGTAGACTTTTGCAAGTAAAAAGCTTTTTGTTACTTAGTATGTTGCTTAAAAATTTTCATTTTTTAACGAATAGAATATGCCTACTACCGCAATAAAAACTACATTTGCTAGTTAAATAATAACAAAATGAAGAAATTTTTTATACTTAGTTTTTCAGCACTTTCAATTGTTACAATTGCTCAAGGTAATTTTAAATACACCGTAGAGGGAAAATTAAAAAACACCAACGCAAATTCTTATGTTTATATGCACCATAAGTGGAATAATAAAGACTTTACCGATAGCGCAAAGTTTAAGTCGGGTTCATTTACATTTGCAGGCAAAGGCCAAGAAACCAACATGTTTTGGATAACCAAATCAAGAAACATAAACGAACAGCCAAATTTGATTTTTTTTATTGATGGCGGAAAAACAGCCATTGCAGGCAATATTGATAGTTTACCAATGGCAAAAGTGACCGGCGGACAAACTCAAAAAGACTATGCAGATTATAATGCCATGATGTTTGGTTTTGGAGCTCGTCAGCAAAATCTGGTTAACACATATAACGACGCAAAATCAAAAAATGATGTGGCCACAATGAACGCTATAGTAGCAGAGTATCAAAGTATGGAGCCGGAAGTGAAATCATCCATCGAAGGATTTATTAAAACCCATCCAAAATCTGCTGTAAGTGGTTACGCTATTTATTACAATAACCAAAACTCTACATCGCCAATTGAAGAACTAGAAAGAATTGTTGCACTTTTAGATAAAAGTATTTTAAATACAAAATATGGTTTATTAGCCCAAGATAAAATAAAACAATTAAGAGGAACTACAATTGGTTACCCAGCATTAAATTTTGCTCAAGCAGATCCAAATGGTAAAATGATTAATTTATCCGACTTTAAAGGAAAATATGTTTTAGTTGATTTTTGGGCTAGCTGGTGTGGTCCTTGCCGTGGCGAAAACCCCAACGTAGTTAATGCATTTAACAAGTACAAAGACAAAGGTTTTACAGTTTTAGGTGTTTCTTTTGACCAAGTAAAAGAAAAATGGGTACAAGCCATTGAAAAAGATAATTTAACTTGGACACAAATTAGCGACCTTAAAGGTTGGGGCAACGAAGCAGGAAAGCTATATGGCATTACAAGTATTCCGCAAAACTTATTACTAGATAAGGAAGGCAAAATTGTAGCCAAAAACTTAAGAGGTGCTGATTTGGATGCAAAACTTGAAGAAATCATTAAATAAAAAATCTGCGAAAATTCGCGAAATCTGCTGCAAACTAAAAACTTATATTAAATTTGCTATCCTAAAAAAAAGACCAATTATGAAGAAACGTACTTTAGTTTTATTAACTCTATCTGCAATTAGCATCACAACCTTTGCTCAAACAAGCGAACCTGTAATTATGACTATAAACGGAAAATCGGTTTACAAGAGTGAATTTGAAAACGTTTACAAAAAAAATAGCGGCAAAGAAGTTAGTAAAGAGCAAAAATCAGTGAAAGAATATGTCGATTTATTTTCTACATTTAAAATGAAAGTGTTTGAAGCTGAAGCTAATGGTTTGGATACCGTTACAGCATTTAAAACTGAATTAGCAGGTTATCGCAAGCAGTTGGCTGCACCATATTTAACGGATAAAAATGTGAATGAAGCCTTGTTGCAAGAAGCTTACGATCGCATGAAAACAGAAGTAAAAGCAGCGCATATTTTGATACGTGTGTCCGAAGATGCCTTACCTAAAGATACGATTGAAGCGTATACACGATTAATGATTATTCGTGATGCCATTATGGGAAAAACACCAACGGCAGCCAAAATAGCTGAATACGAAAATTTATTAAAAAAGAGTTCTGCTGCTTTAACAAAAACATCAAATAAACAAGACACAGTAAATTATAACACAAAATTAAATTCAATTAAAGGTATCAATGCAATTGCTGCAGCAGGTTTTGATAAATTTACAGCAGCTGCTAAAAAAACATCCGAAGATCCTTCTGCTGCGGATAATGGCGGAGATTTAGGTTACTTTACTTCTTTACAAATGGTTTATCCATTTGAAAATGCCGCTTTTAAAACTAATGTTGGCGAAATGACAATGCCTGTGAGAACTCGTTTTGGATACCATATTTTAAAGGTTTCTGATAAACGTGCTAGTCAAGGTGAAATATTAACTGCTCACATCATGGTTAAATTTGGTAAAGAGATGCAAGAAAAGGAGAAAGCAAACTTAAAAACTAAAATTGACGAAATTTATACAAAGCTAAAAGCTGGTGAAAAGTTTGAAGAATTAGCTCGTCAATTTTCTGATGATAAACCAAGTGCTGAAAAAGGTGGTCAATTGCAATGGTTTGGAAGCAGCCGAATGCCAATTGAATTTGAAAAAGCAGCTTTTGCCTTAAATAACAATAACGACTATAGCGAACCATTTATGACTACTTACGGTTGGCATATTGTAAAGCGTATTGATAAAAAAGGCTTAGCTTCATTTGCTGACATGAAAGGTGATTTAAAACAACGCATAGGTAAAGATAGCCGCACGCAAGCAGGAAGGACATCATTAATTGCAACAATTAAAAAAGAAAATAATTACAAAGAAAATAGTGTTGCCTTAAAAGAATATTTAAAAGTAATTGATACAACTGTATTTCAAGGAAAATGGGAAGCTAAAAAAGCTGAGAAATTAGGCAACAAACTATTATTTAATTTAGGTACAACAAATTTTATGCAAAACGATTTTGCGAAATATATTGAATCACATCAAACTGTGCGACCAAAGACGGATTATAATATGTTTATACAACAATCGTTTAAAGAATTTGTAGATGAAACAGTTATTAATTTTGAAGATTCAAAACTTGAAGCAAAATATCCTGATTTCCGTAACTTATTAAAAGAATACAGAGATGGTATTTTATTATTTGATTTAACGGATCAAAAAGTTTGGAGCAAAGCGGTAAAAGATACAGCCGGTTTAAAAGAATACTATTCGAAAAATAAAAATAACTTTTTATGGGACGAACGTGCAGAAGTAACTATGTACAATTGCGCCAACGATAAAATTGCAAAAGACGTTCGTGGTTTATTAAAGAAAAATAAAACTGAAAAAGAAATTGTAGAAACCGTTAATAAAACATCTCAATTAAATGTTAGCGCCGAATCTATTACTTATTTAAAAGGTGAGAATAAATCTGTTGATGCTAATTGGAAACAAGGTGTTGCTGCCGCAGACATTAAAGATACAAAAGATAACAAAACAATTGTTTTAGTGGTAAATAAACTAATTGAAAAAACTCCAAAAACAATTGCAGAAGCAAAAGGAATGATAACGGCTGACTACCAAAATTATTTAGAAAAAGAATGGTTATCGTATCTTAAAAATAAATATACTGTAAAAGTAAACGAAGAGGTTTTAAATACAGTAAAATAAAATTAATGAAACACACAAAAAGGCTGTAACAGTTACTGATACAGCCTTTTTGTTTTATATCAAAAATAGTGTCCATATATATTAAAATAATAAACGGATTTTTTTTAGTACTTCTACTACTTGTTGAATTTGCATGCAATAAGACTAATGATGCTGTAAATAATGAAAGCAAAATTGTTGCTAAAATTAATTCGAGCAGTTTGTACCAATCTGATTTGAAAGAAATGGCGCAAAAAGGATTATCAAAATCAGATAGCATCATCTTTAACAATAACTACATTAACAATTGGGCTAAAAACGAAGTTTTTTACCAGCAAGCACTTAATTATTTAAGTGACGAAGAATTAAATATTAGCAAAGAAATAGAGGACTATAAAAAGGCAGTATTATCCTATAAATTTGAAACAAAACTAATTAACGAAAAACTAGACACCACTATTTCTGTAGCGCAAATTGAAGATTACTACACTGCTAATTCTCAAAATTTTTTACTAAAAAATAATATCGTAAAAGTGCTTTACATTAAAACACCAATCAATATTCCAAACCTAGATAAATTAAAAAAACTTTGCTATTCTCAGTCATTAAAAGATGCTGAGCAATTAAAGACCATGTGTATTCAATATGCTAACAACTATTTCATGAACGATAATACATGGCTTATGTTTGATGATTTAAAAAAAGAGATTCCTCAATTAAAAGAAGTACCTGAATATACTGTGCAAAACGGAAAAATATTTGAATTTGCGGATGCTACAAGTTTTTATTTTTTAAAAATTATTGAAGTTAAATCTAAAAATACATTGTCGCCATTAACATTTGAAAAAAATAATATTAAATCCATGTTAATCAATGAACGCAAACAAAAACTAATCAATAGTATTAAAAAAGATTTTTTTGATAAAGCTAAAACAAACAAGGAATTAGAAATTTATAATTAAATTAGTGAAATGAATTTAAAACTTATTATTGGTCTTGTATTTATGGTTACAATTGCAAATTCGCAACCACAAATATTAGACAAAGTAATTGCAATCGTCGGAAAAAATCCTTTATTACTTTCGGAAGTTGAAACAACTATTTTGCAGCAAAAAGAAAAAAAGATTGTAGATGAAAATTTACGATGTAAAATATTTGAAGATTTATTATTTCAAAAATTACTTTTATCGCAAGCAGACAGAGACAGTATAGTTGTAGCAGATGCAGAAGTTGATAATGAATTAACGAGAAGAATTCAATATTATGTTGGAATGCTAGGAAGCGAAGAAAAATTTGAAGCATTTTACGGCAAACGAATAAGCGTTTTTAAAGATGAATTACGCGATGATGTAAAAAATCAATTACTAGCGCAAAAAATGCAGCAAAAAATTACAGGAGAAACTAAATTGACTCCAAATGAGGTAAGAACTTACTTTGGAACTCTTCCAATTGACAGTTTACCTCTCGTTAATTCTGAATTAGAATTAGGCCATATAGTTAGAAAACCTCCAATTTCAGATGAAGCTAAAACTGCTGTTAGAGCACAGTTAGAAATTTACAGACAGCGTGTTAGTAATGGAGAAAGTATGAGTGTGATTGCAGCATTATACAGCGAAGATCCTGGTTCTGCAAAAAATGGCGGTCGTTATGAATCAGTCATGCGTGGGCAAATGGTTCCAGAATTTGAAGCAGTAGCTTTTAGATTAAAAACTGGGGAAATATCTGAAATTTTTGAAACTACTTATGGTTATCACTTTATCCAATTACTTGCCCGTAAAGGAGAATCAGTAGATGTGCGGCATGTATTAATGTCCCCTAAAATTTCTGCTTTAGAAATATTAAAAGCTAAAGATGAATTAGATAGTATTAGAGAAATAATTGCAAATGGTAGTATTAATTTTTCGGATGCGGCATTAAAATATAGCAACGATAAGGACACAAAACAAAATAGTGGTTTACTACTTAATCCAAATACAAACAGTTCTAAGTGGGAATTAGATGAGATTGGAGAAATGGATCAAAACTTAGTATTTATGTTAGAAAATCAAATGAAAGTTGGCGATGTTAGTCCAGTTATTCAATACGTTGGGACAGATTCAAAACAAGCTTGGCGAATCATCTATTTAAAATCAAGAACAGAACCTCACAAGGCAAATATGAAAGATGATTATATGAAATTGTTAAACATGGCTACTTTCCAAAAACAAAAAAATGCCATTGAACATTGGATTGAAAAAAAATCAAAATCAACATATATAAAAATTGACGAACCTTTTAATACTTGTAAATTAGAATATAACTGGACTATAAATCCTTAATAAGTTAATTAGATGATAAATTATAAAAACGATGTGGAAGCCATCGATGCTTTTGTTGTTAAGTACAAAGAACTAAATGCGGAAATAGGAAAAGTTATTGTTGGACAAAACGATACTGTGAAAAATGTTTTAATTTCGATCTTTTGTAAAGGACATTGTTTATTAGTTGGTGTACCAGGTTTGGCAAAAACATTATTAGTAAACACCATTGCTGATGTGTTAGGTTTATCTTTTAATCGTATTCAATTTACACCCGATTTAATGCCGAGTGATATTGTTGGTTCTGAAATACTAGATGAACAACGTAACTTTAAATTTATTAAAGGACCATTATTTGCTAATATTGTTTTGGCAGATGAGATTAACAGAACTCCTCCAAAAACACAAGCAGCTTTATTAGAAGCGATGCAAGAACGCTGTGTTACAACTGCGGGTAAAAAATATGAATTAGGAAATCCATTTTTTGTATTAGCTACTCAAAACCCTATTGAGCAAGAAGGAACTTACCCCCTACCCGAAGCACAATTAGACCGTTTTATGTTTAACGTGTGGTTAGATTATCCAAGTTTTCAAGAAGAATTACAAGTTGTAAAATTAACAACCTCTGATATAAAAGTAGAACTAAATAAAATTATTTCTGCTGAAGAAATTATTTACTTTCAAAATGTAATTCGTAAAATACCGGTAGCTGATAACGTGCTAGAATACGCCGTTAAATTGGTAAACAAAACGCGTTTAAATTCTGAATTCAGTTCAGAGGTTGCGAAAAAATATTTGGCTTGGGGCGCTGGCCCTCGTGCTTCTCAATTTTTAGTATTAGGTGCTAAATGCCATGCAGCAATTAATGGGAAATATAGTCCGGATATTGAGGATGTTAAGGCAGTGGCCAATGCAATCTTAAGACATCGCATCATTAGAAATTACAAAGCAGAAGCTGACGGCATGAGTATTGAAGCTATTATTGAACAACTAAAATAAATACAAACAATTAAACTAAAAAAAATGAAAAAAACTTTATTAATTATTGCAGTTACGGTTATTGGACTAACAACAAACCTTAAAGCTCAAGATAATTGTATAGAAAAAGGTAAATTTATTGTTGATGCATTTTATGGCTATCCATATGTTGCCGGAGAGTGGGTTAAATCAACTTATAATAGCACTACTAATAATACAAATATTGAATCCGTAAGAAATTTAAATCATATAGGAGGTAAATTTGAATACATGATTAGTGATAATATTGGAATTGGTTTAGAATATACTTACGCGTCAGTAAAAGCTAAATACAAGGAAGAGAATACAACAGTGAATGGCTTTGGATCTAGCGTAACTACAATAAATCATTATACTGTACAACTATATAAGCAAAGGATTTTAGGTAGAATAAATTTTCACTTTGCCACAACAAAACAAGTAGATCCATATGCAACTATCGGTTTTGGATACAAAGTTTCTTTATTAAAATCAAACAATCCAAATGATGCAGAATCTATTTCGGCATTTAATAAAAACTTCAGTAATCTACTTCCTGTTGCCATTAGATTTGGAGTAGGTTTAAGGTACTTTATAACTCCAAATTTCGGATTAAATGTAGAAGCAGGGATTGGTGGACCATCAGTGCAAGGGGGAGTAACGGTTAAATTTTAAATAACAATAATAATGAGTAAATTAATTTTAGCCAACGATGGCATTGATGCAGTAGGAAAAAGCTTGTTAGAAAAAGCAGGCTTTACTGTTATTACAGAAAAAGTAGCACAAGAAAATTTAGCTGCTGAAATTAATGCAAAAAACTACGTGGCATTAACAGTGCGAAGCGCCACTAAAGTGCGGAAAGATTTAATTGATGTTTGCCCTAACTTAAAAGTAATTGGCCGTGGTGGTGTTGGCATGGATAATATTGATGTTGACTATGCCCGTTCAAAAGGATTGCAAGTAATAAATACGCCTGCGGCATCAAGTAATTCTGTTGCCGAATTAGTATTTGCACATTTATTTAATGCGGTTCGATTTGTTTATGATAGTAACAGACAAATGCCGGTTGTAGGTGATACAAAATTTGATGATTTAAAGAAGAATTATTCTAAAGGAATTGAATTAAGAGATAAAACCATTGGTGTTATTGGGTTTGGGCGCATTGGACAATTTACAGCTAAAATTGCTTTAGGTTGTGGTATGAAAGTTTTAGCCTATGATCCATTTGTAAAAGAAGCTGTTTTAAAATTAGATATTCACGGAACAAATGGTGTTGATGTAAAAATTAATACCGTGAGTTTGGAAGAATTAATAGCAAATGCAGATATGATTTCAATGCATGTACCTGGTGGAAAAATGATTACCGAAAAAGAAATTAATACTATGAAAAATGGAGTCATTTTAATTAATGCTTCCCGCGGTGGTGTAATTGACGAAGCAGATTTAATTAACGGATTAAATTCTGGTAAAATAGCCCATGCATGTTTGGATGTATTTGAAAATGAACCTACGCCAAATGAAGCTGTTTTAAAGCATCCGAAAGTTTCTTTAACACCGCACATTGGTGCCGCTACAAACGAAGCTCAGGAAAGGATTGGTGTTGAGTTAGCTGAAAAATTAATTGAGGCTTTGAAATAAAATATTCTAATTTCTTTTCTAAGTAAGATTATAAAGGATTGTATAAAATGATTCAAAAGATAGTAAGTACAATTTTAATTTTATTTATTTATAATTCCTTTCAAGCTCAACATGCTATTAAAATAAAAAAAGAAGATAATCGTTTTCTATTTTTTCAATTAGGACAAAAATCTGACGTTATAATTAAAAATAAAACAGATTTATTTTTTATTAAACTTCCTGATAGTCTAAAAAATCAAATTGAAATTCACATTAATAACGGTCAATTTACACGAACAACTAGTAACAATGTTTACCGATTAATTCCCATTATTGGAATGAAGCATTCGCACACACAACAAGATACAGTGCTTAACACTTTATTAGAAGGAACTTGCACATCTTCGAATAGTATTAATATAAAACTGATTAATAACATCAATAATCAACTAATTTTAAAAAACGATTTTTTAGTAAAATAGTAGCATTAAGTACATGAAAAAAATTCTCTTTATTGATTCTAATCATCCCATATTGCACGAAACCCTAATAAATGAAGGTTTTCAGTGCGATTTATTTTGGGATAAAACAACAGAAGAATTAATTACTTTACTACCAAACTATGAAGGTGCAGTTATAAGAAGCAAATTTAAATTCAATAAAGATATTTTAGAGAAAGCTACAAAATTAAAATGCATTGGACGAGTTGGTGCAGGTATGGAGAACATTGATGTGAATTATGCCATAACCAAAGACATTATTTGTGTTTGTGCTCCAGAAGGCAATAGAGACGCTGTTGCCGAACATGCATTAGGTATGTTATTAATGCTGTTAAATAATTTGAAGCGTGCTGATAATGAAGTAAGGACGGGGATTTGGAAACGTGCAGAAAATAGAGAAAACTATTGGGATAATAGGTTATGGAAATATGGGCTCTGAATTTGCAAAACGCTTGCAAGGATTTGGATGTAAAATTTTAGCGCACGATACTATTAAAACAAATTTTGGAAATCAGTTTGTAACTGAATCTTCGCTTGAAAAATTATATGATGAAGCTGATATTATAAGTATACACCTTCCTCTTACATCCGAAACTGAATATTATGTGAATGATGCTTTTTTAAATTCGTTCAAAAAAAATATTTATGTTATTAATACCGCTCGTGGTAAATGTTTAAACTCTGGTGATTTAGTAAAAAACCTAAAATCAGGAAAAGTACTAGGAGCATGCTTAGATGTTTTAGAGTATGAATCAACTTCCTTTGAACATATTGATATTACTGCCCTACCCGATTCTATGCAGTATATTTTAAAAAGTGACCAAGTAATTTTAACTCCTCATATTGCTGGATGGACTCATGAATCAAATTATAAAATGAGTAAACTGATAGCTGAAAAAATGATTGCCGTGCTTACAAGTGTTGATTAATGAAAACTATCTAAGTACAAGTCTTCTACTTTTTTTCTTGCCCAAGCAGTTTTTCGTAAAAATTTTAAACTTGAATTAATAGTAGGATTTTCTTTGAAACAATTAATGTCAATTTGATAAGCTAAACCTTCCCAACGATATTTCTGCAATAATTCTTCTAAAATAGCTTGAAGCGTTTTACCATGTAAAGGATTATTTTTTTGTTCTGGCATTATATTCAGTTTATGTTGTATTTACATCCTCAGTCCTTCGGACACATCCTTCAAAGGAAGAATTGACTTAATTTCTGTTCTAAAATTTAACTTCGATCTTTACTTGCATCCATTCCCTGTTTGGGTTGTCCGCCAGCTGGCGGACGGGAGATGTCACGTTTCTTTTAGTTCTTCTACTTTTGCTTGGAAACAACGAATCACATCATTCATATTTTTCTTTACATCTAAATCATTAAATCTTATAAACTGAACTCCTAGTTTTTCAAGAGTTTCTTGTCTAATTATATCATTTATTTGAATATCTGTATTTAAGTGACTATCTCCATCAACTTCAATAGCCAACATTATTTCATGACAAAAAAAATCAACAATATAATTATCAATAGGAACTTGTCTATGAAACTCAACACCTAGAGTCTTTTTTTGAATTTTCTTCCATAATAACACCTCCGACAAAACACCTTGCTTTCTAAGCTTTTTAGCATAGTCTTTTAATATAGGATTATATGGTAATATCTTATTTTTCAAAACATCCTCCGTCCTGCGGACACCTCCTTCAAAGGAGGAATTGATTTAATTTTAAATTCGAGATTTAATTTTTCCTTTATACTTTACTATTTACCTAAACTCTCTGTTGCTTTTCGCACACTGCCGTATTTTAATAATAAAGCTTTCGCATGATCATAATCTTCTAAACCAGTATTTTTCATAATCATTTTAGTGCCACGATCTACCAATTTATTATTACTTAATGCCATATCTACCATTTTATTACCTTTTATTCTACCTAACTTAATCATGGTTGATGTAGAAATCATATTTAAAACTAACTTTTGCGCAGTACCCGATTTCATTCTGGTTGAACCAGTTACAAACTCAGGTCCAACAATTACTTCAACTGGAAAATTTGAAACTAAAGCAACTGGCGAACCTCCATTACAAACAATACATCCTGTTTGGATATGATTAGCATTACAATATTCTAATGCCCCAATAACATAAGGTGTAGTGCCTGAAGCAGCTATGCCAACAACCACATCATTAGA
>JBIKOX010000076.1:0-12740 GCA_044357775.1 Bacteroidia bacterium
CGACCAAAAATTGTCCCGATAGCAGAGCATAGATATTTTCTATGCCTGTTTGAAGGAAAATGATTTTCTTTCTCGGTTGGTTTTATTCATAGGAGCTAAAAAGAGACGAGGTTATCAATTATTTTGATAATTTAAATAATTTTAAAAGTGTTCATAAACACAGTTTAAATTTTTCTGATATTGAAGATTATATAACGTTATAAACACCTATCAGGTTTTTAAAACCTGATAGGTGTCAAGAAACCACGAGCGTTTTCCTGACGATTTTATGTTTCAGTTAACTCAATTAGAGTTTAAAAACTTGATATCGCAATTTGCGACATCAGGTTGGGGCGGCACAAGAAAACTTCCCTTGGTATTTTACGGAACAAGAAGTGGCTATGCTTTCGAGTATTTTAAGCAGTGATAGAGCAAGTGCCGTCAATATTCAAATCATGCGAATTTTTACAAGAGTTCGACAAATGCTTACTGATAATAAACAGTTGCGGCTAGATTGAGGATGTAAAGGCCCAACAATTAAAATCGCTGCGCTTTTTTATTTCAAATAAGTTATTTATTAGTTTTTGATAATTCTAATAGCATTAGTTATAGCCGTTCCTTCAAACTCAAGCTTTTGACTATTGGTATTTACAAGTTCAGAGAGTTCGTAAATGTTGCGGTAACCATAACCATAAAGGTTAATGTAAGTGGGAATGTTAAGCGCTAACGTAATAGGTTTTGAGTTATCAGAAAAATCTTCTGTTATCATTTCATCAAATGAATTTGGTCCCGATTTAGCTTTTTGTTTTGGTCTTACTGTTTTCTTCTTCCGAAATAAAGCAGGATTAATATCTATTGGTCTTGATATTTTAGTTACAAAATACCGACTCAGGTCTATACTTGGTATATTTAAAGTAAGGGGCTTACTTTCAAAATTGTTGTTGCAGTAAATCAACACTTTATAGTCGGGCGAGGGGATTACTTTTGCGAGGTTATCCTGCGTGAAATCAGAAAAATTTAAATGAATAGCTCCTTTTACGTGCGCTGCCATATACATGGAGTCGGAACGCGTGTCGAGAATGATTACTTTTTCCTCTTTACTGGTTGCAATAAATTCTTCTGCATTTAATAGGTGATTTTTTCGGTGCTCTTTTACTTCACTTACTAAATTTTGGTAAGCATCAAAATCTACTAATGAGGCTGTAATTTGTGAGTAGCTGGTAAATGCATACATACTTAATAAATTAACTATTAAATATGCTAACCTACTCTTTTTGTTGTTAAATAATTTCATGATGTTGGTTTTAATGGATTATATCGTAAAACTAAACAGATAAAAGTCTTTAAAAATGAACACTGTGTAAAACGCTGCTTCGACTTGGTGTAACCAGTGCTTTTTGACTATATTTAATCGTGCGAGCATTCATTGGAGTACTATTAATTATTTTTTTGCGGCTTGTTAGTGTTGGGTTTGTATTTTCGTTGCTTATATGAACCCTTAGAAAAGAAGAATCAGTCTATAGCGTGACAAAGCAACGCACAAAAATTTGATATAAAATGTCTTCAAAAAAGTAGAAAAGAAATTCTATATTTATAACTCGAAATTTACAAAACCATTACCATGAACGAAGCTATCAGAAAACTAGAACCCACAGCTATGTGGAATAACTTTGCAGATTTAAATGCAGTGCCACGCCCATCAAAAAAAGAAGAGCGCGTTATTGCATTTGCTAAAGCATTCGGAGAAAAATTAGGATTACCTACAATTGTTGATGAAGTTGGAAATGTAATTATTAAAAAACCTGCAACTAAAGGTATGGAAGACAGAGTAACCATTGTGTTACAAAGTCATTTGGATATGGTGCATCAAAAAAATGCTGCTACTAATTTCGATTTCAATACTCAAGGTATCGAAATGTTTGTAGAAGGTGATTGGGTCAAAGCAAACGGAACAACCTTAGGAGCTGATAACGGCATCGGTGTTGCGTCTATCATGGCTTTGTTAGAGTCAACAACGATTCCGCATCCTGCAATTGAAGCATTATTTACTATTGATGAAGAAACCGGAATGACTGGTGCTTTAGCATTAAAAGGCGGTCTGTTAGATGGTGAAATTATGTTGAATTTAGATACAGAAGATGATGATGAATTAACTATAGGTTGCGCTGGTGGCATTGATGTAACTGCTACTGGAAAATATGCTACAGAGGCATCTAAAAACTCATCTGCATTTCGTGTAACCATTAAAGGCTTAACAGGTGGACATTCAGGAATGGATATTCACAGAGGAAGAGGAAACGCTAATAAATTAATGAATCGTTTATTGCTTAATTTAAGTAAGAATTTAGATATAGAAATTTCTTCGATTGATGGCGGTAGTTTAAGAAATGCAATTCCTCGCGAATCAGTTTCTGTAATAACAGTTTCAGAAAATAATAAGGAAGCTCTTAAAAAACAAATTCAAAATTTTGAAACAACTATTAAGAAAGAGCATAATACAACTGATCCTAAATTAGTAATTGCGATAGAGGAGGCTGAAACACAATCACATGTATTTAATAAAGATTTTCAATATAAATTGTTACGCAGTATTTATGCTTGTCCGTATGGCATTTACCGCATGAGTCCTGATATTGCAGGATTGGTGCAAACCTCAAATAACGTTGCGCGTGTTATAGTTAAAGATGGTGCTTACCAAATACAATGTTTAACTCGCAGTTCAGTTGATTCTGAAAAAATAGATTTGCAGCATGCTATTTCCTCTGCGTTTGAATTATTAGGTGCTGAAATTACAGCAACAGGTTCTTATCCAGGTTGGACTCCTAAGCCGTCCTCGCCAATTGTAAAATTAATGAGTGATTTGTATAAAGAACGTTATAATAGTGAAGCAAAAGTAAGTGCTTGTCACGCTGGTTTAGAGTGCGGGATTTTAGGGACTAATTATCCTGATATGCAAATGATTTCTTTTGGTCCAAACATTAGAGGCGCGCATTCGCCAGATGAATGTGTTCAAATAAGTTCGGTACAAAAATATTGGGGCTTTTTATTAGAAACTCTTTTACGAATTCCTGTAAAAAATTAAAATCGCTAAGTCATAAAATAAATTGAACTCCTATTTTTTACTTGCAATAGTTGCTCAATGGTTGTTGTGCTTCTAAAAACCCTAAATTCAGGGCTCTTTTTAAATCGCTGCAAGGATTTTGCCTCATGTTAACTTTTGCAACTCCCTTCCAATAATAGGCTTCTGCGTAATTTGGATTAATACTAAGGCACCTATCTAAATCCTGCAAGCACAATTGAAATTGCTGCATTTTACCATAAACAATAGCACGTCGTAAATAATACAAAGGATTTTCTGAATTTAGTAAAATAGTTTTATTATAATAAATGACCGCTTTTTGCAGTTCATTTAAATCATCATAGCAATTTGCTAATACGTAATTTGCTTTTATATTATTTTCCTCTAATTGAATTGTTTTTTGAGCATCAGCTATTGCTTTTGAAAAATCTTTTAACTCATAATAAACCGTTGCTCGAGCGGCATAAGCTTTATAATAATTTTTATATTCAATTGCTTTACTAAAATCAAAAATAGCTTGTTCGTAATGTTTTGTTTTTCCATTCAACAATCCACGATTGTAATAACCTTTGTAGTAGTTTGGATAAAGTTTTACAATTTGATTTAGATATGTATAGGATTTATCAAAATCATTGCGTTCCATATATTCTACGCCCAAACTATTAATAGCAATAAAGGAAGTGGGATTAGTTTTTATAACATTTAAAAATAATGGCAAACTGTCTTTCCATAAAGCAGAGCGCATAAAAGAAATACCACAAAAAACAAGCAGCACGGACACCATAACAATTTTAGGAAACTGAAACCTCTCTGCAATATAAATTACAGCTAATACTAATCCTATAATTGGTAAATACATGTATCTATCAGCTGTTATAGCGTCACCAAAGGGAACTATTTGCAGCACTAAAATAATATTGACTACAAATATGCATAAGCCAAATAACACCATGAACTGCTTAAACTTAATTAATGTATAGATTAACAAAAAAAATGCGATTAATGCGAGGATACCAATAAATGTTATACTGGTTAACGATTGTGGGTAAGAATAAAAAGCAGATAAATTAATCGGTATTAAAAACTTAGAAATATAATGGAAAATGCCATAGCCAAAAATTCCTACTTTATTAAGCAAAGGATAATTATGCGTATTCAATAAAAATTTAGCTTCCTCTTGAGAAAAAATAGTTACGATACCAAAGATGAATGATATTAAAAAAAACAACAAATACCTCTTGTATAATACTTTTAAGTTTTGCTTGAAAACAAAATAATCAATCACAATTAAAACAAGCGGAAGAACGACTGCCGCAGGTTTTGATAATAAAGAAAGGGTAAAAAACAAATACACAAAAAACAGATATTTTATTTTTTGCTTATTATGATACTCAAAATAAAATAAGATACTAGCTAAAAAGAAAGAGGCATAAAGTAAATTTTTTCGCTCAGCCACCCATGCCACACTTTCTATTTGAAGAGGATGAAACGCAAAAACGAAAGCTAAAAAAAAAGATTGTAAAGATTTTAAACCGATATTTTTTCCTAAATAAAACACAAGAGTTGTATTCAAAAAATGCCACAATAAATTTTCAAAATGATAACCAAAAGCATCTTTTCCAAAGAATCTCCAATCAAGCGCATAACTTAGCATGGTTATAGGATGGTAATTTCCAATATAAAATGTTGTAAAAAACCTTTTGATAGAAAATTGATGAACATCTTTATTATTTATAACATATTCAGGATCATCCCAAGCAATAAATCCCGCAGAAAATAAATGAAAATATACAATAGGAAAAACTAATGCTATCACTAACAAAAAAAACCAATTAGGCTTAGACTGAATATGAAAGGAATTTAGTTTCATTATCTCTCACAAATATAAAATTATTACCTTTAACCAATGCCAAAATTATCAGTTGTTATAATAACCTTTAACGAGCAAAAAAATATCGCTCGTTGCATAGAATCTGTGAAAGAGATTGCTGATGAAATTGTAGTGCTCGATTCATTTAGTAAAGATAAAACCAAAGAAATTTGCGAATCGTACGGCATTAAGTTTTATGAACATGCATTTGATGGGCATATTCAGCAAAAAAATCGAGTTATTACTTATGCGAGTTATCCGCATATTCTATCTTTAGATGCTGATGAGGCGCTAGATGAAACTCTTAAAAAATCAATTATAGAAATTAAAAATAATTGGACGCATGATGGGTATTACATGAATCGTTTAACTAACTATTGCGGCCATTGGGTAAAACATTGTAATTGGTACCCTGATACTAAAATGCGCTTATGGGATAGTAGAAAAGGTTGTTGGACTGGTATTAACCCACACGATAAATATGAATTAAAAGACGGCGATAAAAACACCAAACATATTAAAGGAGATATTTTACATTACAGCTATTACACTAAAGAAGACCATTACAAGCAAGTAGAATATTTTACCAATATTGCTTCAAAAGCGTTTATTGAGGCTGGTAAAAAAGCACCATTTTATAAATTAATAGCAAATCCGATTGCTAAATTTATTGATCATTATTTATTGCACTTAGGATTTTTAGATGGTAAAGCAGGATATTTGATTTCTAAAATATCTGCTTATGCAACTTATTTGAAGTACAAAAAAATCAGAGATACTTACAAAAAACAAAACCTTGCAAGATAATCCAATCATAATTATTAGCCGAACGGACAGTATTGGTGATGTGGTTTTAACCTTGCCCATGGCTGGAATTATTAAACAGCAATTACCTAATTGTAAAATTATTTTTTTAGGAAAAAACTACACCAAAGACGTCATCACTTTATCAGAATATGTTGATGAATTTGTAAGTTATAATGATGTACTAAAATTAAGAATTTCCGAACAAATTGCCATCTTCAAAAAATTAAATGCTACTCATATTATTCATGTATTTCCTGTAAAAGAAATTGCGCATTTAGCGAAAAAATCAGGAATAAAAAACAGAATAGGCACTACAAATCGATTATGGCATTGGTTTACATGTAATATAAAAATTTCGTTATCACGCAAAAATTCTGATTTGCACGAAGCACAATTAAACACCAAATTACTAGCACCATTTGGTGTTACAAAAGAATTTAGTGAGGCAGAATTAGCAGCGCTATATGGTTTTACGAAAATTCCGGTATTAGAAAAAATATATGCAGATTTAATAGATAAAAATAAAACGGCAATTATAATGCATCCAAAATCAAAGGGAAGTGCACGAGAATGGGGCTTAGATAATTTCTCAAATTTGATTACACAATTAGATAAAACAAAATATCAAATCTTTATTAGTGGTACAGTTCAAGAAGGTGAATTATTAAGAGATTTACTTTCAAAGCATCCTGAGGCCACTAATTTAACAGGTAAATTATCTTTACAGCAATTTATAGCTTTCATAAACAATTGCGATGCGTTAATTGCAGCAAGTACTGGACCGTTACATATTGCCTCAGCTCTTGGCAAAAAAGCTATTGGATTATTTGCTCCCATGAAACCAATTCATCCAGGCAGATGGAAACCAATTGGGAAGCAAGCAAATTATTTAGTATTAAATAAAGATTGTAACGATTGTCGTAAAACAATGAATTGCAATTGCATCAGAGAAATTAAAATAATGGAAGTGATTAAATTGATTGAAAAATAAAACTTGTTATTGCGAAAGACTTACGGCTGAAGAAATAAAACACATTACTAAATTTGAGATTGCTTCGCTTCTCTCGCAATGACGAAAAAAGAAAACAATGAGTACACTACAAAATAAAGTTATTTGGATAACCGGCGCTTCTTCGGGCATTGGAGAAGCATTAGTATGCGAATGCGCTAAACAGAATGCTATCATCGTTTTATCTGCAAGAAGGGAAAGTGAATTAGTGCGCGTAGCAAAAGCAGCTAATTTGAATGCAACTAATTCTTTAATTATACCTTTTGATTTATCGGAAACATTACATGCAAAAGAATATGTGCAACAAATTGTTTCCACTTTTGGAAGAATAGATATATTAATCAATAATGGTGGACAAAGCCAACGTGCCGCAGCGATTGAAACCTCAGCAGAAACAGAACGAACGCTTTTTGAAATTAATTATTTTAGTGCGGTTAATTTATCAAAAGCAGTTTTACCTTTTATGCTAAAAAATAAAAGCGGAAAAATTGTTGTCATTAGCAGCATTGCCGGTAAATTTGGTTTTTACTTGCGCTCTTCCTACTCTGCAGCTAAACATGCTTTGCATGGTTATTTTGAAAGTTTGCGTTTGGAGGTGGAAAAAAATGGCGTGAGTGTATTGTTAGTTTGTCCGGGTAAAGTAAAAACTAATGTATCATTAAATGCGATTTCTTCAAGCGGAGATTCTCATAATAAAATGGATAAGAGTCATGAAAATGCCATGAGTGCTCAAGCATGTGCTCAAAAAATTATTGCTGGTATTTTAAATGATAAAGAAGAAATTTTAATTGGCGGTAAAGAATTATTAGCCGTAAAAATAAAACGCTTTTTCCCTAAACTGTTTGGTAAGATTATTAGAAAGCAGAGTCCTTATTAATTTGTATTAAATAATTACTCTATTAATTTAATTACTAAAGTTTATGTTTCTTTATAACATACGCGCTTACAAAAATACTTATCTCATACAATAAATACATTGGCACAGCCACAATCATTTGCGAGGTTACATCGGGCGAAGGAGTAATAATAGCGGCGGCTATTAAGATAATGACAACAGCATATTTGCGATATTTACGCATAAAACTTGGAGTTAGAATTCCTAATCGCGTTAAAAAATAAACCAAAATCGGGAGCTCAAAAACAATTCCAGAAACGAGAGTCATTGTTGAAATTAAAGAAATGTAATCATCTAACGTGTTATTAGTTTGAACAATACCACTATCAGATAATTGGTAGTTTATTAAAAAATTATAAGACATTGGGAACAATAAAAAGTACCCAAAGAAAATTCCTATTAAAAACAAAATAGAGGCCACAATCACAAACCATTTTGCTGGAGCTGATTCTGTACTTTTTAATGCTGGTTTAATAAATTTCCAAATCTCATAAAGCACGTACGGAAATGCTAAAATTATCCCGCCTAAAAGCGCAATCCACATATGCGTAAAAAACTGTTCGGATGCAGAGAGTGTTTGAAGGTGCTGTGATTTTAAAGTCATACACATAACATCGCCTGCACCAATTTTATAACCTAAGGCGCATAAAGCTCTGTAAGAAATAAAATCTTGTTTTAAGGGGCCAAAAATAATGGTATCAAATAAAAAATTATTGAAAAAAAATAATCCTATTGCAAAACTAACTATCGCAATTGCACTGCGCACTAAATGCCATCTTAATGCATCTAAATGTTGCATAAAAGACATTTGCATCGACATTTCTTCTTGTGGGTTATCTGCCATAATCAGCGGCAAATTTAAGCATTATTATTGATGATTTTAGTCTTTAAAATACTGATGAACAGGAAAGACTTGACTTTTTAGACTACAGCTAACTGGTAGTTAGAGTTTTTAAAGTAATTGATTTAATATTTTACCAAATCTATAAATATCCTCAAACGAATTATACATAGGCACTGGTGCACAACGAATCACATTTGGCTCTCTCCAATCTGGTATCACGCCATTTTCAATCAGTTTGTTGTATAATGCTTTTCCTTGACCATGAGCTACTATACTAATCTGACAACCTCTGTTTGCTTTAGGCGTAATAATTTCTAAACAATTATTTTTTTGCTTATTAATTTCTCCAACTATAAATTCTAAATAGGCGGTTAATTCTCTGCTTTTTTCATTCAATTTATCCATCCCAACTTCATCAAAAATATCTAAAGATGCTTTGTAGGCCGCCATAGATAATATGGGCGCATTACTTAATTGCCAACGTTCAACCGATTGAATAGGAACAAATTCTCTATCCATTTTAAAACGGGTTTCTTTATCATGGCCCCACCAACCTGCAAATAATGGCATGTCGGTATTTTTATGATGCTGTTCATGAACAAATGCTCCGGCAACACTTCCAGGACCTGCATTTAAATATTTATAAGTACACCAAGCTGCAAAGTCCACATTCCAATCATGTAAGTGTAATTTTAAATTTCCGGCACCATGCGCTAAATCAAAACCAACAATAGCGCCTGCTTTATGACCAGCTTCAACAATGGCTTTCATATCAAAAACTTGTCCGCTAAAATAATTTACGCCTCCAATCATTATTAATGCCAATGAATGTTTGTTATCTTCAATGGCTTTGTAAATATCTTCATGACGAACTTCGTATTCGCCATCACGAGGAGCAATTTCAATTAACGCATCATCTATATCAAAACCATGAAATTTTACTTGAGATTGTAATGCGTATTGATCACTTGGAAATGCTTTGGATTCGCATAAAATTTTATAGCGTTGTTTTGTCGGACGATAAAATGAAACCATTAGCAAATGCAAATTCACAGTTAATTGATTCATCATCACAACTTCAGAAGGCAAAGCCCCAACTATTTTAGCCGTTTTATCTGTTAAAATTTCATGGTAATTCATCCAAGGGTTTTTAGCCAAAAAATGGCCTTCAACACCATAAGTAGCCCAATCATTTAACTCTTGTTGAATATAATCCTTAGTTGTTTTTGGCTGTAAACCTAAAGAGTTTCCTGTAAAATAAACCATATCAGCGCCATTATGTTGCGGTATATAAAATTTATCTCTATATGATTTTAAGGGGTCTTTTGAATCAAGCTCTTTTGCAAATTCTAATGTATTTAAAAAATTAGTCATGGTAATGGTTATGTAAAAAACAGCATAAAATTAACAAAAAACCTCTATCAAAATTAGTTATCTTTGAACATTGTCATTATCCAACAACATACAATTAGTTAAAAAGCTTTCAGTTCGAAAACTCATTAATGCTTATAAAGTGTGGATGAGTTATCACGTTTCAAAAGTAAGAAAAAAATCAGTTAGCCTCGGGTTTCCTATCAGTATGGCAATTGAGCCCACTACCAGTTGTAATTTGCGTTGCCCCGAATGCCCTAGTGGTTTACGTCAGTTTACTAGACCAATTGGAATGTTAGAACCTACTTTTTTTAAATCAACCATAGATGCTGTTTATCAAGAATTAATTTACTTAACATTTTATTTTCAAGGAGAACCATATTTAAATCCAAACTTTTTAGAGATGGTTAAATATGCTTCTGAAAAAGGAATATATACTTCCACCTCTACCAATGCACATTATTTAAATGAAGAACAATCTGCAAAAACAGTAGAAAGTAAATTAGATCGATTAATAATATCTGTTGATGGCACCACTCAAGAAACTTATGAGCAATATAGAATTGGAGGAAGTTTGCAGAAAGTAATTGATGGCACTAAACATATTATTGATGCAAAAAAAAGATTAAAAAGCAAAACACCTCACATTGTATTTCAGTTTTTAGTTGTAAAACCAAATGAACATCAATTAAACGACGTTCAGCTATTAGCAAAGAAATTAGGAGTTGATGAAGTCGTTTTTAAAACGGCGCAAGTTTATAATTTTGAAAATGGAAATTCATTAATTCCAGATAACATAAAATACAGTCGCTATAAAAAAAATAGTGACGGAACTTATTCTATAAAAAATAAATTACTAAATCAATGTTGGCGCATGTGGAGCAGTTGCGTTGTAACTTGGGATGGTTTTGTTGTGCCCTGCTGCTTTGATAAAGATGCGAAGCATCAATTAGGGAATTTGAAACAGCAATCATTTAAAGAATTATGGAACTCTGATAAATATCAAAACTTCAGACAGTCAATCTTAAAATCCAGACAAGAAATTGATATTTGCAAAAACTGCAGCGAAGGAACAAAAGTTTGGGCTTAGCTTTTAGAAAATTATTTATTTTAAAGAATGTCCGCAACCGTAAAAGTACTTCCACCAACAAAAACTAAGTCGTTAACTTTTGCTTGTTTGATGGCTTTTTTCAAAGCTTCTGGCACTGTTTTAAATGTACTACCATTTAGTCCATTTTTTTTAGCAAGAGTTGCTAATTCATTTTCATCTAACGCTCTCGGAATAGATGCTTTGCAAAAATAATAGGTGGCATCCTTTGGTAATAATTTTAATATTTTAGAAATGTCTTTATCATTAACAACACCCAAAACAAAATGTAGGGTTCTGTAATTATAGCGTTTTAAGTTATCTAAAACTTCTTTTATACCATCTTCGTTATGCCCTGTATCAGCAATTACTAAAGGCTTTTCTTGAATTATTTGCCATCGCCCATGTAATCCGGTTAATTTTTGAACTTGCGCTAAAGCAATTTTAATATCTGTATCTTCAATGATAAATCCTTTTTGTTTTAAAATTTCTGTTGCGTTTAAAACACCCATCACATTTTTTATTTGATAGCTGCCTTGTAAATCTAAATTGTATAAATGTGTTGTGTTTGTTTTTTTATGGAGAAGTGTAATTGATAAAAACTCTTTGTTGTATGCAGATGAAATAAGTTTATGATTTTTGTCTGCAAATTCAATGGGTGCTTTTAATTGTTTTGCTGTTTCATTAAAAACAGATATCACATCTAATTGTGTTTGACTAATAACTACAGGGATTTTTGTTTTAATAATACCAGCTTTTTCAGCAGCAATTTTCGGCAAGGTATCTCCCAATAAATTCATGTGATCATACCCTATATTAGTAATAAGGCATGCAACTGGTGTTATAACATTAGTAGAATCTAATCTGCCTCCTAAGCCAACTTCTAAAATTACCACATCTACTTGTTGTTGGGCAAAATAATGAAATGCTAATCCAACTGTCCATTCAAAAAAGGAGGGTTCAATATTCTCAAAAATAGTTTTAAAATCTTCAACAAATTTTACAACCTCTGTTTTAGGAATCATTTTTCCATTAATCTTAATCCGCTCTCTAAAATCAACTAAATGCGGCGATGTATACAAGCCAGTTTTATAACCAGCTTGTTGTAAAATGGCTGCTAACATGTGCGAAGATGAACCTTTTCCGTTAGTACCTGCAACATGTACAAATTTAATTTTCTTTTCAGGGTTACCTAACGCTTTGCAAATAGCAAGTGTGTTATTTAAATCTGCCTTATATGCTGCTGCTCCAATGCGCTGATACATGGGAAGCTTTGAAAATAAATAATCAAGAGTTTGCGGATAAGTCATTTCAAATTATAGTAATAGCACGCAGATAAAGCGGATGATTATGATTTAAAATGATAAAATAAATAGAGGTTCTAATCATAACGAATCTTAACAATCAGTGACATCAGCGTTCTATTTTTTTAAAAACTAAAAATAATAGTAATGGTACCTTTTTGTTCTTCAAACTCTCCACTCACATTAAAAGTTGTTGCCAAGGCTGCTTGACGCGCTTTAGCTTTTAACATGGCGCTTTGAGTATTAGTTCCCCTACCGTTAGGATCTGCTTTTATTACCTTTCCATTTTTATCTACGGTAATTTCTACCACAACTTTCCCTTCTTCTTTTGTATCTTTTGATAAAGTTGGCGGTGTCATTACGCTTCTACCTGCTAAACTAAAACCATAGCCTCCATTCCCTGGACCTTTTCCTGGACCCTTACCAGGACCGTCTCCTCCGCCATCGCCGCCTCCTGTGCCGCCATTACCATTTGTATTTGGATTTCCATCAGGG
>JBIKOX010000077.1:0-12601 GCA_044357775.1 Bacteroidia bacterium
TAAATACCATACTCATTCCATGCACATTACAGTATTCTATACTGTCTTTATCTTTTATAGATCCTCCCGGTTGTATTACAACATCAATCCCTTCGTTATGAGCAATTTCTACACAATCCGCAAACGGAAAAAACGCATCACTTGCCATCACGGCTCCTGTCAATTCAAATCCAAAATTATGCGCTTTATCAATGGCGTGCCTTAACGCATCTACTCGAGATGTTTGCCCGGTGCCACTTGCAATTAATTGATTGTTTTTTACAATAACAATTGTGTTAGATTTTGTGTGTTTTGCTAATTTATTTGCAAATAATAAATCTTTTATCTGAGATTTGGTTGGAGAGGCTGTTGTTACTGTTGTTAAATTAGCTTCCGTTTCGGTAACTGAATCTTTATCCTGTTCAACAATTCCATTTAATAACGTTCGAATTTGTTTTTTAGGCAAAGCAACAGGTTTTTGCACTAAAATAATGCGATTGTTTTTTGATTTAAGAATTGCTAATGCAGTAGCAGAAAAGCTAGGCGCAATAACTACTTCACAAAATAACTTGTGTATTTCTTCAGCTGTTTCAAAATCAATTTCCGTGTTACTAATTAATATGCCTCCGAATGCAGATACAGGATCTCCGGCCAATGCATCTAAATAGGCATCTACTATTTTAGGTCTACTTGCAACTCCACAAGCATTGTTATGTTTTAAAATAGCAAAGGTTGGCTCTGCTGTGAAATCGGCCATTAAATTAACTGCTGCATCAACGTCTAATAAATTATTATAAGACAATTCCTTACCGTTTAATTTCTCAAACATAGCCTGCATATCACCATAAAAAACGCCTTTTTGATGCGGGTTTTCTCCGTAACGCAAAGTTGTGCCATTGTTGATGCTTTGCTTTAATATTTGCAATTGCTCCGTTTGATTAAAATAACTAAATATCGCAGAATCATAGTGACTGCTCATTGCAAACGCTTTTGCTGCAAATGTTTTACGGTCGCTTAATTCAGATGAGCCATTTTGTTTGTTCAGTAAATTTAGTAATGATGAGTAGTCGTTTCTTGAGGCAACAATAACAACATCATTAAAGTTTTTAGCAGCCGCTCTAATTAATGAAATTCCTCCAATATCAATTTTTTCAATGATATCTTCTTCGTTTGCACCACTTGCTAATGTTTCTTCAAAAGGGTACAAATCCACAATAACTAAATCAATTTCAGGAATTTCGTGCTGTTGCATTTGCGCAATATCACTCTCCAATTCTCTGCGTCCTAAAATTCCACCAAAAATCTTAGGATGTAACGTTTTAACTCTTCCACCTAATATTTCAGGAAAAGAAGTTAATCCTTCCACCGATTTTACAGGTATCCCAAGATTTTCTATAAAGGCTTGCGTTCCACCAGTGCTGTATAATATTACACCTAAATCGTGCAATTTTTTAATTATAGGATCTAAATTATCCTTATAAAAAACGGAAATTAATGCACTATTTATTTTCTTTGTACGGCTCATAAATTCAAGTAAAGGACAAAGATAATTTTTAGCTTACAATGTGGGAGATTTGTTGAAAAGTGCTTAAAATTCAGTAAAACGCAAATAATAACAAGTTTTTAATAATTAGTCTTAATACAAAACACCATTTTTTAAGACTTTTTTTCTACTTTTAAATAATGATAGACCAATTAGAATTATTAGATCGTCAGTTATTTTTATTAATAAATGCTTGTAATTCCCCTGTTTTTGATCTTGTGATGTATTACGTTTCTCAGATGTGGATATTTTTACCTTTATTTTTTTATTGGTTATACCTTGTTTATAATAAAGTGGGCCTTAAAAAACTATTGATTCTTCTAAGTTTTTTAGTTGTATTGATTGCTTTAACCGATCAAACATCTAACCAAACTAAACATGCTGTTAAGCGCTATCGGCCTTCGCATAATTTAGAAATTCAAGCTCAGGTGCATTCTGTAAATGGTTACAAGGGTGGTCAATATGGTTTTTTTTCTGGGCATTCTACAAATTCATTTGGCGTAGCCATGCTATTATTTTTGTTATTTAGCACAAATAAATTGTGGCTTAGACTTTCTTTTTTTTTATGGGCCGCATTAACGGCCTATTCTCGCGTTTACTTGGGCGTTCATTATCCATCAGACATATTTGTTGGCATGCTTGTAGGCTTATTTTGGGGCTTTATAGTTTATCAATTAATGCAATATACTTTTAAAAAACAATTTAATGAAACTATTAGTATTTAGCCTTTTTTTAGCTTTTGCCGTCTTTGCACAAGCGCCTGAAACGGATGTTTGGCTTTTTAAAATAGAGAAAAAAGCAAATAAGTACACCTACACAAATCCTTTAAATATTACACACCGATTAGGTTATGACAACCAACCAACTTTTACGGCAGATGGAAAATCTATTTTATATGTATGTATAGATTCAACTAAACAAGCAGATATTTACCAATATAATATCAGTAAAAAAACAAGAATTAATATTACTAAATCAGATGTTTCGGAATATTCTCCAACCATACTCCCTAACGGTTCAGGGTTTAGTGCTGTTGTAGTTGAAAAGGATTCGTCTCAACGCATTTGGGAATTTAATTTTAACGGAAAGTTCAATAAAATTACTCACCAAGGAACCGATTCCATTGGCTATCATACCTGGTTAAATGCCGATACATTACTGTATTATAAATTAACGGATCCTCACTCGCTAAGAATTTTAAATATAAAAACACATGAAGATATTTGGTTGTGTGATTTTCCAGCAAGAGCTTTTAAAAAAATCGGAAACTCTTCGCAATTTATTTATGCAATAAAAGACTCAGTAAATACTGAATTTAGAATATATAATTCTGCCATAAGAGAGAGTAAATCTTATACAACTTATGCTTCATTAAACGAAGATTTTATATGGCATCATGAACTAGGATTAATTAAATCGGAAAATTCAGATTTGATGAATTATAATGAACAAACTAAAAATTGGGAACTGCTATTTTCGTTTTCTAATTTAGGAATTAAAAAAATTACACGCTTTGTTTTTGATGCTAAAACAAAACAATTAGGTATTGTTAGCAACTTATGATTGATGAAAAAAAGATAGGAGAATTTTTATACTCATCGGATAAAGAAAAATTGGATGTGAATTATATTCACCATTATTTAAGTGTGGAAAGTTATTGGGCAAAAAAAATACCTAAAGAGATTGTTGAAAAATCAATTGAGGGAAGTTTGTGTTTTGGCGTTTATTGTCATGAAAAGCAAATTGGTTTTGCCAGAGTGATTACTGATTATGCTACTTTTGGATATTTAGCAGATGTCTTTATTGATAAGCATTACAGAGGAAAAGGGTTAAGTAAAGATTTGATGAAATTTATTATGAAGCAAGATGTGATTAAAAAATTGCGCCGTTTTATGTTGGCTACATTAGATGCTCATAGTCTATACACTCAATTTGGATTTGAAAGTCAGGAAGGAAACAAACGGTTAATGGGCATTAAATTTTTTGAAGAGTATTGATACTAGCAGTCCTATATTTTTTACTGTTTGTCTTTTTAATAAGCAGGTCGTCTTTTTTTAAAGATGATGTTATTTCATTAAAATTTATTACAGGAATTTTATTCCTTAAATCTTTAGGATGCTTAGCTTACTATTGGGTTTATTTTTGCTATTACCCACCGGGTTTTAATGGTGATAGCGTTTCCACGTTGCATGATGCAAAAATAATGTATGATGCATTGCCACATCATCCATTTGATTTTTTAAAAATGGTTTTAGGTTTGCATTCTAATTTAGATTCTGATCCACTATATGAACCGTACTTTAAATTTATTGAAAAATGGGACAGAGCAGACATCACTTCCGATTTTTTTTTAAATGATAATCGAACTCCCATTCGAATTAATGCAATTATTATGCTGATTTCTTTTGGTAATTATTCCGTCCATGCATTCGTGATGTTGGTATTATCGTTTGTGGGACAATTTACTTTTTACAAGGCCTTTAAAAAGTATGTTCCAAAAAAAGAAATGTTACTGGCTATCATTATTTTTTTAACTCCTTCTATTTTGTTTTGGACATCAGGCGTTCTCAAAGAGCCCATTGCCATTGGCTTACTAGGTCTTTTTGTTTATGTTTTTATGAAATTATTTATAGAGTTGCAATTTAAATTTAAGTACTGCTTAGTTTTAATTTTTACTTTATTATTGTTTTTAATTCTCAAGCCCTATATTTTACTTCTCATTTTAATTCCATTAATTTTATTAGCCTTAGTTAAAGCTTTTAAGATTGATGTTTATAGTTTAAAGAAAATGATAGCTTTTTACACATTGGCATTATCTGTAATTTATACTGGAACATTTTTAATCTTGAAATTTGGTTTTCAAAAAGATGTTATTAATACCATTGTGGTGCGACAGAATGATTTTATAAATTTAAGTAAGGGAGGCACTTTTTTTTTAAATGGTGAAAAATATGTACGCTTCGAAGTGAACGATACAACGCATTACAAATTAGTAGATAAAGAACGAATGCTTTTTAAATTTGATGTTCATTCGGCTTTCATATATTGGCATATTAATAATTTACGCGATACTATTTATGAAACTAATAATCAAGATACTACCTTATTTAAATTCATTAGTGCTTGCGGACCTTCAGGATCAGCAATTAGTATGCAAAGGCTAGAATACAGTTTTGCTTCGTTTGCAAAAATTATTCCGCAATCGTTTTATAATGTGCTTTGTAAGCCATTCTTTTTTGATAGCCATTCAATTTTAGAGTTAATGGCTTCCTTGGAAAACTTATGTATTATTTTATTTTTTGTTTTTTGTTTTATTTATAGAAGTAAAAATAGAGTTGATAAAAACCTATTGTTGTTTTGCATTACACTAATAATTACTTCCTTTATTTTAATAGGATTAACAACTACCGTTATGGGAGCAATTGTAAGATATCGCATTCCTTTTATTCCTTTTTTATTATTGATACCACTGCTATTTTTAGACATAAATCCTATAAAAAAAATTCCTTTTATCAATCGTTTGGTTAAATAGTTATATTTGTTTAAAGCATTAATTTATAAGTATGGGTTTTATTTTTAACAATTTATTTCGTAGAAAGTCAGTTGCAGCAATTACGGATGACGAAGGACATGGCGAAGGTTTACACCGCGTATTAACCGTTAGAGACTTAACTTTTTTTGGAATTGCCGCCATTATTGGAGCCGGCAGTTTTAGTAGTATTGGTTCTGCTTGTTTTTCTGGCGGACCAGCAGTGGTTTTTTTGTTTATTATTTGCGCTGTTGCTTGTGGCTTTACTGCTATGTGCTATGCCGATTTTGCTACAAGAGTTCCGGCATCCGGCAGCGCTTATACATATGCTTATGTTTCTTTTGGCGAATTGGCAGCGTGGATTATTGGTTGGGCTTTATTAATGGAATATTCTATCGGCAATATTTATGTGGCTTTTTCCTGGAGTGGTTATTTTGTAAACTTGATTGAAAGTGTGGGCTTGCATATCCCCGCTTGGTTAACCAACAATTATTCTGATGCTCACCAAGCATTTATTAAAGGAGCAGCAGGTAAATTGAGTAATGCATGGACTACCGCTCCTACTATTGCGGGTGTAAGGGTTATTGTTGACTTGCCCGCAATCATGATTAATATTTTAGTGACTTGGTTAGTTTACGTTGGCACAAAAGAATCTCGTAACGTAAGCAATGTTATGGTTATTGTTAAGCTAGCAATTATTTTATTGGTAATTATTGTTGGGGCTTCGTATGTTGATATTGATAATTGGACGCCTTTCATGCCAAATCAATTTAGTGGAGTGATGGCTGGCGTATCAGGTGTTTTTTTTGCATACATTGGATTTGATGCAGTTTCTACTTTAGCAGAAGAAAGTAAAAACCCTCAACGTGATTTGCCTCGCGGTATGATTTATTCATTAATTATCTGCACTGTTGTTTTTATAATATTGGCATTAGTATTAACTGGGATGGTTTCCTATACTGCTTTAAATGTATCAGATCCATTAGCAGAAGTGTTTGCATTAAAAGGCATTAAGTGGATGCTGTTTATTGTTTCTATTGCTGCTGTTGTAGCTATGACGAGTGTAATATTAGTTTTTCAAATGGGGCAGCCTCGCATTTGGATGGCAATGAGCAGAGACGGTTTACTGCCAAAGAAATTTGCGGAGATACATCCTAAGTATAAAACTCCTGGTTTCTCAACCATTATTACAGGTTTAGTAGTTGGAATTCCCATCTTTTTTGTAACACCAAAATTTGTACTCGATTTTACAAGTATAGGCACTTTGTTTGCTTTTGTTTTAGTGTGCGCTGGTGTTTTAATATTGCCACGTAATATGGATGCCAAAGAAAAGGGGAAATTTAAAATGCCTTATGTAAATGCAAAATATATTATTCCTTCAATTACAATAGTATCATTGCTTGTTATTTTTTATAATCACGCTAGCCTGATTTTAAATGAAGATGGTTCTTATAATTTTCCTATGATTGTATTTTATTTAGTTTGGATAACAATAGCAATTTTTTCTTACATCAAAAATTTCTCATTAATCCCGGTTTTAGGATTATTATCTTGTTGCTATCTATTAACTGGTATGGGTTGGACTAACTGGATTATGTTTGGCGTTTGGCTGGTAATTGGATTGGTGGTTTACTTTTTATACGGCTATAAAAAAAGTAAGTTAGCTTAACTTTGTTTTTTGTGGGTTTCAATCTCATGAATTCTGCAACTCAATTAAATAAGCTAAATTTGTTTCTCAAAATAAAAACATGCAAAAAGATTCATTCCCAAAATTTAAGGCACTACTAAAAAAATCAAACCATATTGTTATTGTTACGCATTATAATCCAGATGGAGATGCTATGGGGTCTTCCTTAGCATTGTACAATTATCTTATTAAAGTTGGCAAAAGTGTAACTGTAGTTACTCCAAATGATTATCCTACTTTTTTACAATGGCTGCCTGGTAATAAAAAGGTACTTCAATTCAGTAAAGATTTAAAAAAGGTTGCAGGCATTATTGCTAAAAGTGATTTAATTTTTACGCTTGATTTTAATAACTACTCTCGATTAGAAGGTTTAGGAGAACTGCTTAAAGATTCAAAAGCAAAAAAAATAATTATAGATCATCATCAGCAACCCGATAATTATGCAACATTAATGTATCATGATGTAAACGCTTGCTCAACTTGCGAATTAGTTTATGAATTTATTTGTGGTTTAGGAGGTAAAAAACAAATTGATAAAGATATTTCAGCTTGCCTATACACTGGTATTATGACTGACACTGGATCGTTTCGTTTTGATAGCGTAACTGCAACTACTCATACTATACTTGCTAATTTATTATCTACTGGAATAACACCAAGCGCAATTCATTCGTCTGTTTATGATACTTACAGCGAAAGTCGTGTAAAACTATTAGGATATTGCCTCACAGAAAAAATGGTAGTCCTATCCGATTTTCAATCGGCATACATAGCTTTAACAGAAGCGGAATTAAAACGATTTAATAATCAAAAAGGAGATACCGAAGGAATTGTAAATTATCCTTTCTCGATAAAAGGCATTACTTTTTGCGCATTTTTTGCTGAGAGCGAAGGTAAAATAAAAATTTCTTTCCGCAGTAAAGGGAAATTTGACGTCAATCAATTTGCCCGCAAACACTTCAATGGTGGTGGACATATTAACGCAGCGGGCGGACGAGGAAATAATTACGATTTGCAAAAAACAGTAGAAAGCTTTTTAGATTTATTACCCGTTTATAAAAAAGAAATTCTAAAAAAATAGGGGTAATTTGCATTTTGAGCTTGGTTTATTCTGATGAATAGTGTTGCTGTTTAAGTTATTGTAAAAGCATTATAAATCGTTGCAACGCATTTTCTGCAATAGGTTCTATTAAGCGGGGTTAATTGATATTTATCAACTAATTTTCAACACTATAGCAAGTTTAAACAAAAAATGTAAATATTTGTTACGTACTTAATTAAATTAAAAGCATATGTCCGAAGAAATAGAAAGAACAGAAAGAGAAGATTTATTTTCGAAAGCTGTAAAAGCAGGAAAACGCACGTATTTTTTCGACGTGAAATCTACACGTGGGAATGACTATTACTTAACTATTACTGAAAGTAAAAAGCGTTTTGGATCAGATGGTAAGTTTACATACGAAAAACATAAGATTTTTTTGTATAAAGAAGACTTCGAAAAATTTATGGAAGGATTAAATGAATCCATTGAAGTTATTAAAGAAAACGCCCCTCCTATTGTTGAAAGAGAATCTTATTTTGATAGAGATGCTAGCTATTCTGATAAAGAATCATCCTCTACGACTAATGATACAGTAAACTTTGATGATTTAGGAAAGTAAGTGATTTTTAAATTTCAAAAAAACTGACATAATTTAGCTTTATTTACAGCTAGATTCACTCGTATTAATAATAGCCAAAAAATCTTCTAAAAAAACAAAAATAGTAGATGAACTATTTTATTTACATAAGTCAGTTTTAGCCTTATTTTTGTATTTTGCAAAATAGTATTGCTTCAAATAACATTAAATAAATTCTTTTGGAAAACATTCAGCTAATTAGTAAACGAAGTTCTGTTTTGATTAAAGATGGAGTATTTAGTTTGGTTATTTTGCCAACTGAAGATAAGAAAAAAACGAAACTCTTATTTTTGTGGCTTTTAGCATGGACAATAAGTGGCGTTATTGTAATAGGTAATTATTTTACAATTACGCAAGATAAAGCAAAGCTCTTACTCATTATTTGGATAGCCTTTTGGGCTTATTTTGAGTTTAAAATAATTAGAGTTTTTATGTGGAAACGCTTTGGCAAAGAAAAACTTTGGATAAAAAATGGACTTTTATTATATAAAGAAGATATTAATGGGCGTGGGAAAACTAAAGAGTTTGATTTAAATTTAATATCAAATCTTGAATTGATTGCATTAACTAACGGGAGTATAGCAGATACCTTTAGCCAAACATTTTGGGTAAAAGGAGGAGAACGCATTCAATTTACCTGCCAATCAAAAGTTATAAAATTTGGTATGCAGCTTGCCGATGATGAAGCAAAAAAAATAATAAGCACTTTAAATAAGTATTTAAAGAACTCATAAATCAATCTTGATTTGTAAACCCAGTCATGTCTCGTCTGTCTTTTTTGGTAGGACGTCCAGCGCCTCGATCACGCTGCATATTCGGCATAAAAAACACAGAATCCATTTGAGCCATTTTTTCAACTGGAGGGGAATGATCAATGTAATTCTCTTTAGCAATGTCGTAACTTTGGCGTTTATCAATTAAGCCCGAAACTTCAATTATTTTTTTTACTCCTTGTGGAAAAGATAACGTATAACGTTCTCCAATTTTAACTATGTGCGACGCTTTTACGAATTCATCACTTAGTTTTACTTTGTTGCTTTTTATGGCATCACTAGCGAGCGACCGAGACTTATACATCCTGATTGCCCACAAATAACTATCTAGCCTTATGTCTTTGTCCATTGTATTTTGTAAGATAAAGATAAGAAATGTTTTGTCTTCTGCGAAAGCTCAATAAAATCTGAAAACAAAAAACCCCCGCTTATTAAACGAGGGTTTTTAATGTTATGCCAAAAAATTACTTTTTGTATACCATCACGTTAAATACAAATGGTTGAATTCTTTTGATTTGTTCGCTGCGCTTTAAACCTCGTAAATTTGATTTTTTGGTTACCAATGTTAATTCTTTCTTTAAAGTATCGTTTTCTAGTTTATCAATTGTTTGTTTTATGAAATTTGATTTAATAGCAAAACCAGTACCTTCTGAAGAACTTTGTTTACCACGAATGACGCCAATAATATTTCCTTGCTCATCCATTAATGGCCCGCCACTATTTCCAGGGTTTACAGGAATAGAAATTTGATACATAGTAGTATCGTTGTTAAATCCTGACATCGCACTTAAAGCGCCTTCACCATATACGGCATCTCTACGAGGATACCCTAAAGTAAAAATCTTGTCTCCAATTTCAGAGGCGTTATCTTTAAAAGAAAATGGAAAAGGGATATTTTGAATGGCATCAATATGATCTATTTTATAAATAGCGATATCTAATGATGGCTCGCTTGCAACTAATTTAGCAGGCTCCCTATCTAATGAATTATTTGTAATAAATACAGAATCTGCATTTTTTACCATGTGATAGCTTGTAATAAAATATCCGCTATTATTTAATGCAAATCCTGTACCCTCAATATTAGCGGGAGCATACTTTTTTATGCGCTTGTTAGTTGCTCCGGTAATTCCTTCAATAATTGCATCTTGTGAATATTTTAATTCCGTAACATCACGTTTTAAATCAGTAATATCGTTGCTTTGTTGTTTTAACAAATAACCACCGGTACTTAAAATAGTTACTGTGCTAATAACGGCAATAATAGCTACAGAAGCAGCAACAGCAAATGTTTTACCGTGTTTTTTGATGAAATTTTCTTCTTTAAGAGAAATAATTTTAGCATCACTACCAAATTCCTGCTTATGAATAGTAGATAAAATTTGTTTTAAATGTGTGCGTTGTTCTTGCTGATTAACAGCTTCAATGAGCGTTTTATGTTTTTCGAAAGCGTTTGCAAATTCTAAATCCGTTTTTAATCGATTTTCAAAATCTATTCTTTCTTCAGAAGATAATTCCCCAAAAATGTAGTTGTCAAATAAATCTGTTACTCTCATGTCTCTCTCAATTAATATTCTTTGTCTTTACTTGTCTTCAAAAAAATAACGTTTTAAACGTTGTAAACATTTATACTTTTGTGTTTTAGCATTATCAGAATTGGTATATCCAAATTTATCAGATATTTCATCCATGCTTAATTTATAAACATAAAAGTCTTTCAAAATTGTTTTGCAAGGTTCGCCAAGGCTTTCCATACATGTATTCATTTTCTCAATATCCGATTCTTTCTTAAGATGCTCGGTTATTTCATCTGTTACATCAACTACTTCTCCTTCTTCATCCTCCTTAAAACGGGTTAAATGCCCATTTCCTCTTAATTGCTTTAACCAAAGGCGTTTTGCAATCGAAAAAATAAAAGTTTGCAGTTGACAAGTTAATTGAAACGTTGGTTTTTGAACCGTTTCATATAAAACAATGATTGTTTCTTGATAAATGTCTTCAGCAGCCTCGCTATTACCACTATTGTTTACAACATATTTAAGAACGATATTATAGTACTTTTTATATAAAGTTCGCAACACAGCATCATTGTTATGCTTGAGTCCTTCAATAAATTCAAGGTCTGTGTATGCTACTTTTGACATAAAGTCACTGTTAGTATTAATACTTAATAAGGCTAAAGGTAACCCAAAAACGTTAGCTTTTGCTGTTAATAATTTGATTTTTAATGGAATAGAAGCAGAAATTAGGCATTCATTAACGCTTCAATTTCATCTGCTTCCAAGGGGATGTTTTTCATTAAATCGTCATTGCCAGTTGAAGTAATGATAATATTATTTTCTAAACGAATCCCTAAATTTTCTTCAGGGATGTAAATACCAGGCTCAACAGTAAATGCCATTCCTACTTGCATTGGTTCTGCAAAAAAACCGACATCATGCACATCCAATCCTATAAAGTGGGAAGTGCCATGCATGAAATATTTTTTATAAGCAGGCCATGCTGGATTTTGATTTTTTACATCCTCTGCTTTTATTAAACCTAACTGTAATAATTCTTGGGTCATTAAATCACCAACAGCAAGGTTATATTTTTCAAACGTATTTCCAACTTTAAGCATATTTGTTGCGCCTTTCATAACTCTTAACACAGCATCATATACTTCGCGTTGGCGCTTTGAAAATTTGCCATTTACAGGAATTGCGCGCGTCATGTCACTCGCGTAGTTAGCATATTCAGCAGCTACATCTAATAAAATAACATCACCATCTTTACAAGGCTTATTATTTTCTACATAATGTAAAACGCATGCATTTCCGCCGCTCGCAATAATTGGCCCATAAGCAAAACCTCTACTTCTGTTACGAACAAATTCATGAATTAATTCAGCTTCAATTTCATATTCCATTACCCCAGGTTTTGTAAAACTCAATAAACGGCGAAATCCTTTCTCTGTAATATCACAAGCTTGTTGCATTAATTCAATTTCAATAGGGTGCTTGATAGAACGCGTGCGATGCATAATTGGAGCAGAACGTTCAATACGATGTAATGGAAATTGTTCTTTTATTTTTTTATTGAACCGCATTTCGGCAGTCTCCATATCAATATAGCGACGAGTATGTTCGTTACTATTTAAATAAAAGCTCTCTGCCTGAAAAGCAAATGTTTTAAATGTTTTTTCAAATTCGTGATGCCAGTAAACATGTTCTATACCACTAACTTCAGTAGCTTGGGCTTTGGTTAATTTAGCTCCTTCCCAAATAGCAATTAATTCACTTGTTTCTTTTATAAATAAAACCTCTTTATGTTTTCCGTCTTTTACATCCGAAAAAATCATTAAAATTGTATCTTCTTGATCTACGCCAGTTAAATAAAATAAATCACTGTTTTGAATAAAACCTAACGATC
>JBIKOX010000254.1:0-3471 GCA_044357775.1 Bacteroidia bacterium
ATAAAACTAACACCTTTCCTTCATTGGCCCAATTACCTCTCATGCCAATGCCAACAACACCCTCAATATCTACACCAAAATCAATTCCAGGAACCAAACGCAATACATCAATTAAATCGCGTGCACCAGATTTATTTATTTCCTCTTTAGTAATAAGGGTGATTACACTTGGAGATTCGCGCAAATTAAGTGGTTTTTTGGAAGCTACCGCAATTAAAGAATTAACAAACGCTTCTAACTCGCTCGGCAAACCATGCGACTTTAAATTCATTAATTGATCCAAAGACATATCATAATAATCTAAGGAGTCTTTTTTAACCAGAGCTGAATCTTGTTGAGCAAAATTATTATTTGAATAAATAAAACATGCAAATAAAATACAGAAAAAATTGTTCTTCATAGTGCCAAATATAGAAAAATATAAATTAGATTTACGGCTTAAAATAATATATTTGTAGGAATAGGGTAGTTTAACATTTTAAGCTACACTTTTTTTTAAATAACAATTTTTGTAATTAATGAATTTTAAATCACGTAATATTTTTACTGCTTTTCCTAAAATTACGTTATTGTTTGCGGTAATTGTTTTAGCTGCCATTTTAAATACATTTTACACATCTTTTCTAATTAAAAAACAAAAATCTAATAATGATAAGATAAACAATGTCCTTAATCCATTTATTGAGAATTTAGATGATTTAAAGGATCTACTTATAGAGTCAAAAATGTATTCAACAAACTGGGTCCATTTGCGATATGAATTGGAAGATAAAAAGGAATTATTAAACATTCATAATAATCGATATAAAAATCTTAGGAATGAGTTAGAAAATTACGCATTAAATTTTAAAAATACAGAAGGTTTAGATAATTTAAATTCGCAGAAGCTAATTGTTTTATTTTATGATTTTGATGATCTATTCAATTCACAAAAGAAGTTGACAAAGCTCTTGGTTAATTTTGATGATTACGAAAATGCAAAATTAATATTTCAATCTGAAGAGATTTTAGAAGAAGAGATTATTCCAAAAACAAAATCAATAGCTGAAAAGTTGAGAGCAATTGTTGGTGAAAATAGAATAGTGACTATAACTTTAATCAATGCAATCAAGAAAGATTCCGAATCAACAGCTTCAGCCATTTTTATTTCGTCAATTGTAAAATTATTGTTTGTTATCCTTGCAATCTATTTTATTTATTACAGTATTACTAAAACTGTTTTAAAGATGAATTCGGTTATCTATAAACTATCGCAAGGTCAATTGACTAATGAAGTTTTAATTGCAGAAAACAATATTATTGGAGATATGGTTTCATCTGTAAATTTGCTTAATGAAAGTTTTACTAAAACCTCTCAATTTGCAAATAAAATTGAACAAGGCGATTTTTCAGTTCAATTTAATAAGCTAAGTGAGGATGATTTGTTAGGTGAAGCACTAATTAGAATGCGAAACAGCTTATATAATTATTCAACAGAACTTAATAAAAAAGTAACTGAAAGTACAAATGAAGTTATTGCAAAACGGAAAAAAATTGAAGAACAAAAAGTGTTTTACGAATCTATTTTTTCGAACATACCAATAGAAATTACAATTTACGATATCGATTTTAACTTTTTATTCATAAATACGATTGGTATTAAAGATGAAGATTTAAGAATGCAAATGATTGGAAAAAATTATTTTGATTATTGTAAAATTAAAAAATACGATGCGGATATTGCTATTAAAAGGCATGAAATATTTAAATCTGTAATTGAAACTGGTATAGCTGCAGATTTTGAAGATTCTCATTTTAATAAAGATGGTAAAGAAATTTATAATCTTAGAAAATTTTATCCTGTTTTTGATCATGATGGATTTAAATATATGATTGGTTATGGTATTAATATTACTGATAAAAAGGAACAAGAAATAAATATCAATGAATCGTTACGAGAAAAAGAAGCGTTGCTAGGAGAAATTCATCACCGTGTAAAAAACAATTTAGCATTAGTAACCGGATTAATTGAAATGCAGCGTGCTAAAACCGATAATGAATTAATACAAAACCAATTTACAGAAATTCAGCAGAGAATTAATGCCATGTCATTAATTCATGAAAAGCTATATAAATCAAACAACTTTGTTAAAATAGATTTGCAAGATTACTTAAAAGACCTTGTTGAATTTTTAAGAAACTTTTTTGATAAAACAAAAAGCATTACACTACATTTTGAATTAGATACAGCTTTTGTATCAGCAAAAAGGGCAGTGCCAATTGCGCTAATTGTAAATGAGTTAATTACCAATAGTTTTAAATATGCATTTTTAGAAAAAAAAACCGGCAGTATTTATATAAAACTAACTAATATTGAAAATGAGATTAATTTATGTATTTGCGATACAGGGCCTGGTTTATCAGACAAATTTATCATAAAGGATTCTAAATCGTTAGGATTTAGATTACTTAATATTTTTACCAAACAATTAAAAGGAAGTTTTGAATATTATAATAATCCAGGATTGAATGTTTGCATAAAGTTTAAAGCAGAAGTTGAAAAAGATACCAGTGTTTTAGTTTAATTATGCAGCGTGTTATACCTTTTATAAGTAATTGATAGTCCAAGCAGATAGTCACCCTCAACTTGATTCAGGGTCTCTGAGATGCTAAATCAAGTTCAGCATGACCACCATAATTGGATCAAAATTTTTTTTAATTTGGTACAAAGGCACTTTGCTCTGCATAAAATGCAGTTTTAGTTAGAAGTGATACAATATTTTCAGTAGTTAACGAGTTCATTTCAGTAGTATATTTTAAATAAACTGAATCTTCCATTACAGCATAAGCTAAAGAACTTAATCCGTAATTTTTTTGCAGCAAATGCAACATAAATCCTTCTTTGTTATCATCAGGAAGAGTGCATAAAGGACAAACCACCTGAAATAAAAATTGTTTTTCTTGTTCCCAAACATCAACCATAATATCGAATTTACCTTTTTTTAAATTCCACTGACCTGGTTGTTCTCCTTTTGTTTCTTCGGAATTTAATCCTAAACTAACGATGGCTTCGTCAACCACTTTATAAAATGTATGTATCATTTACTTTTGTTGTAATAATTCATTTAATTTCTCTACAAAAAAAACTGTTCGTTGATTTGTATAAAATTTATTTTTGAATTGACCTACCCATTGTATGCCAATAATTGCATTAGTCAAAAAAACTTCATCGCCATCCGTTAAAGTATGCACTGTTAACGATTGCTCAAAGGCAAGTATCTTATTTTGAGCTGCAATAGCCAATATTTGTTTTCTCATCACGCCATCAATACAACCATCTGTTATTGGAGATGTATAAAGTGTGCCGTTTTTAATTACAAAAATATTTGAGTTTATGGACTCAATGATGTGTCCGTTGTCATTTACCAGTAAGCAATCATCTAATCGTAGCGACGTTTTAGTTAATCCTGCCATAACATATAACATCGCACT
>JBIKOX010000084.1:0-11591 GCA_044357775.1 Bacteroidia bacterium
GGGCATCCTTTAAATTCTTTCGGACCAGCATCGTCCGGACAATTATCTTCCTTGTCTATAATTTTATCGCCGTCCCTATCCGGACAACCCTTAAATTCTAATAAACCTGCATCATCTGGACAATCATCTTCCTTGTCTATTATTCTGTCCCCATCTCTATCTGGGCAACCTTTAAATTCAACTAAACCTGAATCATCTGGGCAACTATCTTCTAAATCAGCGATTCCATCGCCATCTTTATCTGGACATCCTTGCATTGCTTTTGAGCCCGCTACATCTGGACATTTATCATCCTTATCTTGAATATGATCTCCATCTTTATCAGGACAGCCCATAAATTCCCAAGTTCCTGGAATATCTTTACACAAATCCTTTTTATTTGATACTTCATCCTTATCTCTATCTTTTGGTTTAGAATATGGAATAGGAATTTTAACCATTGCGTATAAATCAGCACCGTAAATAGTTTTTTGCCCAACTAAAGGTGCTAAATTTGTAGAACCAACAATAATTGGTCCTAATCGAACAGCTGCCCCTGCTCTAAATCCATCTAAAAAATTGTATTGTACTGGCAAAAAAACACCAAACCACTGATGATCCCAACGCGGCGTTAATGTTATACTGCTAAAGTCATGTACTTTAGTGTCGTTATTTTTAAATTGAAATGCTATAAAAGGACTTAAATTAACATAGACATCTTTCCATATTTGATAATCAATTTGCAGACTTATAGAGGTAGGTAAATTCATTTTATAAGTTTGTCCTGTACCATCAGTTCCGCCAAATCGTCCACGTAATGTATCATCAAATTGCTTTACCGTTTCTGGATTAATTGGTTTTAAATTCCAAAAACCAACATTTGCTTTAAAATCGCCACTTGTAGCACCTTTTTTAAATTTAATTGACCCCAAATCCAAAATTGATACTCCTATTTTTAGTTTATATTTATTTTTATCCTTTCTCCATAAATCTTTTTTTCCATCCATATTATACTTGTATTTTAGGTATGAAGGACGCCACTCATAAACAGCCCCAAAATCAAAACCTAAACCAGGATAAGACTGACTAAAATCAAAAACATTAGCTCCACTGTTATTGCCACCTAATTTCTGATTTTCGAAATTAAAATTATCTGAATGTCCGTAATTTACATCTGATTGAATAAGGGATACTGTTGTATCGGTTTGAAAATTATAATCTAAATCTTGAATAAAAACGTAAGCAGACTGAATACCTTGTAATAATTTCAATGTAACTCCCCCTTTAAAATAATGTTCATTGTCCTCCTTAAAAACATGAGCATACGTTAAACCATATTCAGCCCAAGTCATTTCTTGAACACTTAATCGCTTATTTTTTAAATTAGTTACCCATAAACTTGGATAATCAAATGCCTCATAAGCTAATTTTGCTAAATTGGGGGTTACGCCGTCAATATTAATATAAGATCTAACATTACTTGTAAACGCTACAGCATTTTTTCTGTTAATGGGAATCATAAATGACGGTCCAGTAATTCTATTAGAGAAGTAGACACTTTTATTTTTACCATTTACTTTTTCACTTAAATACTTATCTACAAATGAGGTATCATCAAATGCAGGCATATTAATTTTGCCGTTTACTTTTTCTCTTTTAAAAGCACTTCGATTTACACCGATATAATTATTATACGCTGCAACATTAAATCCAATAAGATTCATATCAAATTTCATTCTTCCATCCACAATACTAGCTGGTTGTTGAATTACACCAGTAACACCAGCATAATTACTTTGATTAAATCCTACAAAATCCTGAGAATAAATGTGATAATTGAAAAGAATAATGATAAGTACAAGTAATTTTTTCATGGTTCTAAATTTTTTCGTTTTTATTTGCAATATAGTTATTGCTTCACCTACACTCACGTTTAATGCTATATGATGTATTTTATATAGTGTGTTTAATTTTTCAGTAAAATTAACACAATATTGATGACTTGAAAGCATCACATAAAATATTAAGGTATAATTTACAAAAGTGTAGGCAAAACACTGCGCAATCACATTAGATTTAGTATCTTCGCCCATTGTTACCAAAAAAGTATGTTAGAGAAATTAGAAGAGATAAAACGCCGTTTTTCAGATGTGGAGGCCAAATTAGGTGATCCTAGCGTAATTGGAGATATGCAATTATTTAAAAAATTAAATAAGGAATATCGTGATTTAGAGCCAATTGTTGAGGCATATTATAAGTATAAGCAAATTACAGATAATATTAATGGGGCTAAAGATGTTTTAGCTACTGAAAAAGATAAAGAATTTTTAGATATGGCAAAGGCCGAGCTAGAAGAAAATCGGTTAGCTGAAGAACAATTACAGGACGAAGTTCGAATCATGTTAATACCCAAAGATCCTGAAGATGCTAAAAATTGCACGATGGAAATTCGTGGTGGAACTGGTGGAGATGAAGCTGCTTTATTTGCTGGTGATTTATTTGAAATGTACCGCAGATATTGCGAAATAAGAGGTTTTCAGTTAGAGGTAGTTGATGAAAGTTCTGGTTCGATGGGAGGTTATAAGGAAGTTGTATTCAATGTAAAAGGTAATAACGCATTTGGGACCATGAAATTTGAAAGTGGAGTTCATCGTGTGCAGCGAGTTCCATCTACCGAGGCAGCTGGAAGAGTTCACACATCTGCAGCTACTGTTGTTGTTTTGCCAGAAGCTGAAGAATGGGACATTGAAATTAAGCCTGCTGATATTGAAATGGCTACTGCTCGAAGTGGCGGCGCTGGTGGACAAAATGTAAACAAGGTTGAATCAAAAGTAATTTTAACTCACAAACCTTCAGGTATTGTAGTTACTTGCCAAACGCAGCGTAACCAATTAGGTAACCGTGAAAAAGCTATGGAAATGTTGCGCTCTAAATTATACGATTTAGAATTTCAAAAACGTTTAACTGAAACTACAGGGCGCCGAAAAAGTATGGTAAGTACTGGCGACCGATCCGAGAAAATTAGAACTTATAATTATCCTCAAAATCGTATTACAGATCACCGTATTGGATTAACTTTATATAATTTAACTGATTTCACGAACGGTTATATTCAACAAATGATTGATGCTTTGCAATTTGCAGAAAATGCTGAAAGATTGAAAGAAGGAGGACTTTAAAATAGTTGTTAGTTCTAAATTTTTAGTTTTAAGTAAATAACTAAAAACCAATAACTAAAAACTAAAAACTATATAAATTATGACAAGAGCTGAACTTATAAATGAGATTAAGACCAAGAAAACATTTTTATGTGTTGGCTTAGATCCGGATATTGATAAACTCCCAAAGTATTTATTAGATGAGGATGATCCTATTTATGAATTTAACCGTCAAATAATAGACGCCACAGCACCCTATTGCGTGGCATTTAAACCAAATACAGCTTTTTATGAAGCTTATGGTTTAAGTGGATTAACTAGCCTAGAAAAAACAATTAAATATATTAAGCAAGAATATCCAAATCATTTTTTGATAGCAGATGCAAAACGTGGCGATATTGGAAATACATCAAGCATGTATGCCAAAGCTTTTTTTAATAGATTGCATGCCGATGCAATAACAGTGGCTCCATATATGGGAAGTGATTCGGTTAAACCATTTTTAGAATTTGATGGAAAATGGGCCATTGTTTTAGCATTAACTTCTAATGAAGGGGCTAAAGATTTTCAATTAGATGAAGGCAAAACAGAAGCGTTATACAAACATGTTTTAAAAACTTCAAAGCAATGGGGAACCGACGAAAATATGATGTATGTTGTTGGCGCTACTAAAGCTAACATGTTTGCTGAAGTGAGAGCAATTGTACCTAATCATTTTTTATTAGTTCCAGGTGTTGGAGCTCAAGGGGGCGATTTAGATGATGTTTGCAAACATGGCATCATAAAAAACGATATTGGTTTGTTAATTAATTCGTCACGTGCAATTATTTATGCATCAAACGAAGAAAATTTTGCTGAAGCTGCCGGTTTAGAAGCCAAAAAAATGGCTGATGAGATGAAAGCCTATATAGCTTAAAATAATTTTGAAGCAATTTGAATAAAAAATTACTTGTTCCTCAAAGGCTCTAATAAATATTCTAAGCCATTTGATTTTATCTCATACATGGTTGCCAACATCATCCCTAATTTCCCTTCTGGAAAACCTTTTCGCTGAAACCATTCCAAATAGGAAACTGGCAAGTTTGCTAATATAGTGCCTTTGTATCTACCAAAAGGCATTTTTATTTTCAGTAAATCCAATAATACTTCAGAATTTTGCAAAACTATTTTTTTGTTGATTTTCCAAAAATGATTAATCGAAAATAGTCTGCAAACGAATATTTTTTTCTTCTTTTATCAATAAAATTATAACCAAAAATTAAAAGCACCAAAATAGCTACTGGAATTTTCCAAGATACTAAACCACTTTCACCAACATAACACATAAATCTGTCCCAACGAAATTTACCTTCTTTTGAGTTTTTAGTTAAGGAACCTAAAATAGATTTACCACTTACGGGATTATTTTTAGGATCCTTTATGCTTAACCAAACAAAAACTGGTCTTCCAACAATGTGATCAAATGGTACAACTCCCCAGCTACGGCTATCGGCAGAGTTATGACGGTTATCTCCCATCATCCAATAATAACCTTGTTTAAATGTATATGAAGTAATGGGTTTTCCATCATACAAAACTTGTGCACCTGATGTTATTATTTGATGAATGCCGTCATCATAAGTACTAAGCATTTTTTCATACAAACAAATATTAGCAGTATCTATTTTTATAGTCATTCCCTCTGAAGGTAAAGTCATGGGCCCAAAATTGTCATTATTCCAAGGATAGCGACGGTTGTGAGGAAAAATACTTTGACTGTATTCACCCTTGGGATCAATACGTTTTTTTAAACTAATTACGTAAGGCGTATTTTTTATATCCTCAGCAACATTTGCTGGCATGTTAAATAAATATACCGTTGTGTCTTCTCCAATGTTTTCTTTAATGCCGGCCTCAGTAACATAAATATCGTGTTTATCTAAAAAGTATTCGTCGATGTTTAATAATCTGGTGGCTATTTTTACCTCATAAAAATGTTGAGCATGCTCAGGCATTGCCTGTTTTTTATCATTAATAAATAATTCCCCATCTTTAATTTGTAGTTTATCGCCTGCAATACCAACGCAACGTTTTACATAGTGTTCGCGTTTATCAATTGGTCTACCAACTTTCTTTCCGTTTTTTACAGACATGCCCCCTAGTTCAACGGTGAAATTTGGGTTATTCATATTTTGGTAACCATATTGCCTTACCATTTCATAATAACTTGTGTATTGCTGAGTACCAATAGTTACCGTATCTCCATCAGGATAATTGAATACAATAATTTCTCCATTTTTTGGTTTCGAGTAACCAGGTAAACGCATGTATGGTAATTTAATCCACTCTAAATATGATTGCGTTCCAGTTGTAAATGGCAGCGTATGATGAGCAAATGGAAAGGCTATAGGTGTTTGTGGAACTTTAGCACCATAACACACTTTATTTACGAATAAAAAATCACCAACCATTAATGATTTTTCTAATGAAGAAGTTGGAATTGTAAATGCTTCAAAGAAAAAACCACGAATAATGGATGCTGCAACAACCGCAAAAATTATAGGATCTGCCCAGTTTTTTATGAAAGAAGATTCTGATTTTATATCAGTAACTCCAAAAAATTTAGTGTCTTTATTAAATCCTAAATAAGCAAAGTATAAATAAGGCATAAATGCAGCCATTATTAAATCGTTATTCATACGTTTTTTAAATGCCCTTGCTAAATGAAAACCATAAACACCATACATAATTAAATTAACGCCTGGCACAACCATAATTAACCCCCACCATTTTGGACGATTAATAATAGTGCCTAACAGCCAAAAATTATATACAGGTATTAGAGCCTTCCAGCCCGGTAATCCTGCTTTTTCAAAAATTTTATATAAGCCTACAAATGAAATTAAAACAAGTATTAAAAAAATGATATTGCCCATATAATTAGTGATTAGTTTTTAGTTATGAGTTCTGTAGTTATTAAATTAAATCATTCATTGTAAATATACCTTTTTTGTCTTTAATATATTCGGCTGCTATGATTGCGCCTAATGCAAATCCTTTTCGGTTATGTGCTTTATGCATAATTTCAATATCATCCACTGCAGAACTGTATTTAATGATGTGCGTGCCCGGAATTTCTCCTTCTCTTACATCTTTAATAAATAAAGTGTCGGAATTATTATCAGTAATGCTCCAATTTTTTTTGCGTTCTATTTTATCAAGTACTTGATTTGCTAATGAAATGGCTGTTCCGCTGGGTTTATCTAGTTTATGGATGTGGTGAATTTCCTCCATTTCCACATTATAGGAATCATATTTATTCATTAATTCAGCTAAGTAAGTATTCATTTTAAAAAATAAATTTACTCCCAAACTAAAATTTGTTGCGTGAAATAAAGCTCCGTTTTTTTGCTGACATTCTTTTTCAATTTCTGTAAAAGAATCATACCAGCCTGTAGTGCCAACTGCAATTGGAACTTGTGCATCAAAACATTTCTTGATATTTGAAACGACAGTGTGAGGTGTGCTAAATTCAATAGCGACATCTGCTTTTTTAAGTTCATCATTTGTAAAAGTTGATGCATTAGTTTCATCTACTTTTAAAACAATCGTATGCCCTCTTTGCAAAGCGATAGCCTCAATCTCTTTACCCATTTTGCCGTATCCTAATAATGCAATATTCATGTTGTAATTGTTTAACCGCAGAGAGGCAAAGAGTTTGCGCAGAGGTCGCGAAAAAATCTTTGTGTTCTTTGCTTTTTACTTTGCGTTCTTTGCGGTTAAGTTTTTATTTAAATTTTAATTTCAAAGTTAATCCTGCTTGTAATTTATTATTGTAATCTAAGTTCGAGTATGGATTTAACTGTAAACTCAAATCATCACTTACATCAAAGGTTTTTAAATGAGCATCTACATTAGCATCAATAATATTTACAAGATAAACCAAAGTTCCAAGAATTACAGCCATATCTCTGTATTTTCTGTAATATCTTTTTTGAGTTATTAATTGGTCGCTACTATATAATGTTGAATTTATGGTGCTTTCATTATCATCGTATATAGCTTTTAAATTATTACTATAATATTTGTATTTAATTTGATTGGTTATTCCCCAGTATCCAATACCTCCTAATGCAACATAAACAATTGGGGCTTTCCAGTATTTTCTATTATAAATCTGACCCAAGCCAGGTAAGCACGCACTCATGATGGAAGCTTTGCGAGCTGATGAATAAATAGCTTTTTTTACAACATGTTTAGCGTGAATAGAATCTTTTCTGATTTTATTTTTTAAAGAATCATCATACTGAGCTTGAACGCTTGAACAAACAAAAAACAAAATATATAATTGTAAAATTTTCACCTAAGCAAAAGTAATCACAGTTCTTAAACAGAGGCCATTACTGTGATTTATGGTTAGTTAATTAATGTCAAAAAAAGATAAAATATGCTCCAGTTCAGTATCATTACTAAAGCTCAATGTAATAGAACCAGTGCCTTTTGTATTACGCTTGAAATCAAAAGATTTACTAAACACCTTTTCTAATTTTTTGGCTATTTGTTTATCTTCAATGGTTAGCGGTTTTTCTACTCGAGAAACTTTTGGTTTGAATTGTAATTTTTCACCGCGCGCTAATTCTTCTAACTGACGAACAGATAATTCGTTTTCAACAGCTAAAGCAAAAATAGCTAATTGCTTGTCTTCATTTTCAATACTTAATAAAGCACGTGCATGTCCCATTGAAATATCTTTATCGCGCACAGCTTTTTGAATAACAGCAGGTAATTTAAGCAAGCGTAAAAAATTGGTTACAGTACTTCGTTGTTTATTTACTTTTTCGCCAAGTTGTTCCTGTGTAATATTACATTCATCAATTAAACGTTTATAACTTAATGATACTTCAATAGGATCTAAATCTTCACGCTGAATATTTTCAATTAACCCCATTTCCAACATTGCCTGATCGTTTGCAACTCTAATATATGCAGGAATATCAGTTAATTGAGCTAACTGTGAAGCTCTAAAACGGCGTTCTCCAGAAATAAGTTGGTATTGATCATATCCTAATTTACGAACCGTTATTGGTTGTATAATGCCGTGTTGCTTAATGGAATCAGATAATTCTTGTAAAGCAATTTCTTCAAAATTAGTACGAGGCTGAAACGGATTTGTTTCAATATTTTTTATTTTTATAATAGCGATAGAACCAACAACTGGAGCCTCATCGCCCGTTTGTTTGGTTGTAATATCTGTTTTAGCATTTTCTAGCAATGCACTTAATCCTCTTCCTAATGCTGGTTTTTTATTATTGTTGCTCATCTTTCTTTAGTTTTAAATTCTTAGTTTTTAGTTTTTAATATTAGGTATTGTTATTACTGAACACTAAAAACTGAACACTAAAAACTGTTCTTACCCTTCGTTAAATTCCGACTCTTCTGCTGTAAATGTCATCGTTCGATCTTCATCACTTATTTTGGTTAATCCATTGCGTTGCAGTATTTCACGCGCTAAGTTCAAATAATTAACAGATCCTCTTCCAATGGCATCATGCATAATAATAGTTTTACCGTGACTTGGAGCTTCAGCTAATTTAACATTACGTTGAACAATGGTGTTAAATACCATATTTTGGAAATGCATTTTTACTTCTTCAACTACCTGATTTGCTAATTTTAAACGAGGGTCATACATCGTTAATAAAACTCCTTCAATATCTAAATTAGTATTAATATGTTCCTGAATTAATTTGATGGTTTGTAATAATTTACCCATTCCTTCTAATGCAAAATATTCGCATTGCACAGGTATAATAACACTGTCAGCTGCCGCGAGCGAATTAATTACAGTTAATCCAAGTGATGGACAACAATCAATTATTATAAAATCATAATCTCCTTTTATTTTCTCCAATGCAGCTTTCATCATATAATCTCTGTTTGGGAGATTAACAATTTCTAATTCAATAGCTACCAAATCTGTATTTGTTGGGAGCAAAAACAAATTAGGTGTATCTGTTTCTAAAATAACATCTTGTGGATGTTTATTATCTAATATACACTCGTATAACCCTGCCTTAATATCTTTAGGTTCTTTACCAACGCCAGACGTAGCATTTGCCTGCGGATCAGCATCTACCAATAAAGTTTTGTATTCTAAAACTGCTAAGGATGCTGCTAAGTTAATTGCAGAAGTAGTTTTACCTACTCCACCTTTTTGATTTGCTATTGCTATTATTTTTCCCATGTTTTTATTTATTAATCGTTTCTCCTATTTCTAAAAGGGTCAATTTCTTTCCTTGTCTATTAAATCTATTAATTGCTGATGACTTATCTATTTTTATAAAGCCAAATGTATCGTAATGCATACCTATTATATCGTTGCATTTAATAAATTCAGTTGCAATAATGGCATTATCAACTCCCATTGTAAAATTATCTCCAATAGGAAGCAAAGCAAAATCAATCTGACGATAATCGCCAATTAATTTCATATCACTTGTTAATGCTGTATCTCCAGCGTAATAAAAGTTTTTATCATTGCTTTCAATTACAAACCCCATCGGATTTCCTCCATAAGTGCCATCGGGTAAACTACTACTATGGACAGCATTTACACATTTTATGGAGCCAAAGTCAAACAGTTTTTTGCCGCCAATATTCATTGGATGAATATTTTCTACACCTTGTTTTTGAAGCCAAATAAAAATTTCCCAATTACAAACAACAACCGCGTTGGTTCGCATTGCTATGGAAACAGCGTCTGCAATATGATCTTCATGTCCGTGAGTAATTAAAATATAATCAGCTTTAACAGCATTTGCATCAATATGTTTAGCTAATTCGTTGGACGTAATAAATGGATCAAACAACAAGTTTTTCCCATTAACTTCAATTCCAAAGCAAGAATGACCGTAATATGTTATATTCATTATAGAAGTTGAAAAAAATACAAATTGTATTACGTAAATTTAAACTATTTAGATGCTTTATCTGTTTTAAGTTTTAAACACTAAAATTCATAACTTCGTAAAAATGTTAATAATATAATGCATTCAATAACAATCATCTCAGCAACTAATAGAGCTGATAGTAATACTGAAAAAATATCCAAATATTATTTGTCAGTTGTAAAAAACAAGGGTATTGATTCTGAGATTTTTAGTCTTAAGGATTTACCTGAATCAGTTTTGCATTCAGATTTATATGGAAAGCGGTCGGAAGATTTTCAAAAAATTATAGATTCTTTTATAGCTTCTCAAAACAAATTCATATTTATTTCACCTGAATACAACGGGAGTTTTGCTGGCATTTTAAAAGTTTTTTTAGACGCTGTTCCTCCAAAAATATGGACAGAAAATAAAGCTTGTTTGGTAGGAGTTTCATCAGGAAGAGCCGGAAATTTGAGAGGAATGGATGATTTGACTAATATTTTAAATTATTTAAAAGTTAATGTATACCATAACAAACTTCCTATTAGCAGAATAGATACATTATTGAATGACCAAGGAGCTTTAAAGGATGCGGAAACCTTAAAATTAATTGATGTGCAATTAGAAGGTTTTTTGAAGTTTTAAGAAAAAACTGGCTTTATTCTATCTTTTTTAAAATGCTACATTTTATAGCAGAACTCTATTCTTTAATTATTTAATCTTGCGTTATATTTTACAGAGAGAATAATATGACGAGTAAAGAGAGCAATGAATTAGTAATTCCAGATGAATTGGTAATGAATAAGATTTATCTTATTAGAAATCAAAAAGTAATGTTAGATAGCGATTTAGCAGAATTGTATCAAGTGGAAACTAAGGTGCTAAATCAACAAGTTAAAAGAAATCTGAAACGGTTTCCTGAAGATTTCATGTTTCAATTAACGGAAAACGAATGGAACATAATGCGGTCACAATTTGTGACCGCATCACATAATAAAAGAAATATAAACGCCGCTCCCTATGTATTCTCAGAACAAGGTTTATCTATGCTCTCAGGGATTTTAAATAGTGATAGGGCAATCTTAGTTAATATTCAAATAATGAGAATATTTTCTAAAATAAGGCAGATGCTATTTGAAAATACAGATTTGCGTCTAGATATTGAAAAAATAAAAAATAAACTCGATAATCAGGATAAAAATATGGAAATTGTTTTTAGATATTTGGATGAGTTATTGGAAAAAAAAGAAAGCCCAATTGAAAGAAATAAGATTGGGTATAAAACGTCAGAGTAAACTGCCACCCTTTTTACTTAACTCGTAACCTTCATCAATCAATAAATCACTTCCCTTGCTAGCGGCAACAGCTAATTCATCGCAACGGTTGTTTTCTATATTTGAGGCATGACCTTTTACCCAAATAAATTTAATGCTATGCTTTTTTTGAATGAGTAAAAATCGTTTCCATAAGTCAGGATTAGCTTTGTCTTTAAATCCTTTTTTAACCCAGCCATAAACCCAACCTAAATTAATTGACTCAACAACGT
>JBIKOX010000275.1:0-2933 GCA_044357775.1 Bacteroidia bacterium
TTCCTTAAAGGCGTTCATTTGGTCTTTAAGTGTACTGTCCTGCTGGTTTGTTTCATCACTAGTTAAAGCCTTTTCAATGACTTCAGAAAGAAGTCGGGCTTTTCCTGCCATCATTTCAGCTAGTTTTTTTGAACTCTTAATTGATTGGCTTATGTGCGTGCAAAAGTCTTTCAATAGATTTTCAAAAGAAGAAAAGTTTTCGGGTAATGGAACTACCACCCCTGCCCCTCCAGAGGAGGGGAATTGACCACTCCGTCCGCCATTGGCGGACACCCCTCCGGTGGAGGGGAATTCGATACGTGCTATTGCAATTTTAGTTACAAAGATTCCATCACGGTATAAATGGAAATCCAAATAATCAGTAAATAGTATATTATTAAGTGAGGCTTTGTAACGATCAAATTGTTCTTTATTTCCTGTTTTTTTGTTTCCCTCTAAATCTTTATCGCCAACATCTTTAGCTTCGATAAAACCCACAGGAATATCTTTTTTAGTTAAGATATAATCGGGCGCACCGCAGGATTGTCGTTTAGGTTCGTTGGTTGCTCTAACTGTTGGCACCAAACTTTCTATAAGTTGCTCCAGAGAACCTCTAAAAGTGTGTTCTGTTGAGTTACCTGCTTTAAATTTGGAATTGATATTTTCTATGTACTGCTCTATCGTCATTCTCTACAAAAATAGTTTGTAGCCAAAGTTAGTTTTTATTTCTATTTTACTAACATTGGTTATAACTTCAATCTAACATTTACATCATCGATGGATTATCCCATTCAGCGCTGTTCATTCCTTTACGAATAGCTACGATGTAGTAAACAAATAATGCTGAGAAAGCAATAATGCACCAAAAGAAATACGCTATTCTAATCATTGAAAAATAATCGATATGTGGTTTGCTTGTAATAAAATTTGTTGGAGTAACAATTGCTAAAAATGATGAAATCATCACTATCAAGCCAAATAACGCCTCTATACTTTTATAAGGCATAGCAGTATATTTTCTATAAGATGGGTATTCATTTCCCCACTTATGTATAAAATAAAATTCACCATTTCCTAAATCGGCAAATAATAATTGCTGAGTAAAAGGAAAGGTTGATTTAAAATTTTGAGCTTCTGATAATACTTTAAAAGTAACCTGATGCCCTGCTTCCATTTCAAATGCAGTAGCTTTAATATGCACATCATATGGCAATTGAGCCTTATAGTGCTTTAAATCTAAAAACCGCAAACGATAATCAATACAAATACCTTTAATGTCTAAAGTCGAAAATATTCTATTTTGATCTAATGCAATTGGTTTAGCAGTTAAAACAGTTTCATTTTGTTCATCAAAATAATTAACGGATGAACTTTTATTACCAATAGAATCTCCCTGTAAAATAGAATATGCTTCTTTCAATAAATTATCTTGAAAATATACTATATTTTTTTGTCGTTGAGAAAATAAAATAGTCAAAATATCCATCTTTGTATGATTTTGTTACTCAAATTTAGAAATAAAAAACAATTAATTTTTAATTGCAAAAAAATTAACAAAACTTTTGTGACCATTGTTATATTTCTAAATATTAATACCAATAAAAAGTTCCACCATAAAGCCAATAGGCATTTTTAAACCCTAATTCTTTGAGTTTTTCTGAAGCTTCTGCTAATCTTCCCCCGCCTTTTCCGCAGGCAGTTAATATAACATCATCTTTATCAAACAAGTCACTTGCTAAATTTATTTGAGATAGTTCTATATGCATAGCTCCAGAAATATGTTTTTCTTCAAATTCCTCTTTACTTCTCACATCAATAATTTTAACTTGTTGTTTTTTTAGTTCAATAAGTTGTTTCAATTCAGTTACTGGCAAACAATTCTTAAGCGATACATTCTCCATTTGATTTATTTTTAGATGATAAAAAACTCCATAATTTTTTCGAGTCATCATTTCTACATTTCATACGATAATTAATGATGAGTGATGATATAACTGTTAATAATCCAATAGTAATAATTGAGGCATTAATTCCTAAAGCATCTGCTATAATTCCCGTTAAAATAGCACCAATAGCATATCCTAAATCTCTCCATAAACGAAAAATGCCTAAGCTTTTTGGTCTATCAATTGGATTTGTATTTTCGGCAACAGTTGCTAAAAAAGTAGGATACACCATTGCTGTGCCCCAACCTAAAATAACAGATAATATCATGTAATGAGTCATTGTCTCTGCCCATGGCATAAATAATAAAACGAATCCTTGTAATAACATTCCAGTAAACAACATATCTTTTTTACAAAAATAATCTGCCATTTTACCTGTTACTAATTGCCCTAAGCCCCACACTGCTGGATAGGTTGCTGTGATAATTCCTATTTGTTCTAAACTAAAGTTCTTTTGAAATAAAAGAATCGGAAAAATTCCCCACACCATACCATCATTTAAATTATTAATTAAACCAGCTTGTGTAACAGAACCTAAATTTTTGTTTTTCCAAGTCGTATCCCAAAATATGTTTTTCAGTAAAGGAATACCTTTTGAACTCAATTCTATAGCCACATGATGTTTTGTGTCTTTTATTAAAAACCAACTTCCCAGCAAACCTAAAATTGATAAAACAATACCGATCATAAATGGATAAGGTCTTAAACCATATTCTCCGGCAATCCAGCCAGTTAAAAATGCAACAATAGCAACCGATAAATATCCTGCAAATTCATTCAAGCCCATCGCAAAACCTCTTTGCTTTTCGCCCACTAAATCAATTTTCATTACTACGGTGCTGCTCCATGTTAAGCCTTGATTAATGCCTAACAAAACATTAGCTGCAATAATCCAATTCCAGTGATTTGCAAACATTAAAATAAAAGGAATTGGTAAAGCAAATAGCCATCCAATAACTAATAGATTTTTTCGACCAACTTTATTTGCCAATGCTCCTGTAAAATAAT
>JBIKOX010000255.1:0-3449 GCA_044357775.1 Bacteroidia bacterium
CATAGAAAAGTAATTGATAAAGATCTTTAGTAAAAGAAGAATTGAATATTCTTTGTTCTTTAAAGCCAATTAAATATGAATATCTTGAATTTCTTCCAAAAAAAACGGATATGTCATAATTCATATTAGCACCCAAAACACTTAAATTTTTCATTGAATTATTTGATGCATCTTTTGTGACCTTGTCAATTTGGCCTCCAAAAATAAACTTATTTAATAATGAATTATAAATACCATTCGATCCTAATTCGTATTCTGCATTAACGGAAATACTGCGCCCAGTTTTATCAAAATTTAGAAACTCAGAATTGTATTGACAAAAAGCAAAGCCATAAAAAAATAAAAAAACGGTAATTATAAAAGACTTTATCATTTTACCTTTGAGCTATAATTTAAATAAGCACTAAGAACTAAATCCAAATAACTATCCTCATTAATTTTTATAGGAGTTGGTTGATTTGGCAGAAATAGGTAACTAACAAATTTAATTTGTTTACATTTTGTTAAATTATTAATTTTTTCAACATTTAAAACAACAGATATTTTTGATGCAACTAAATTTGTAACATTATTATTTATATCAGTGCTAGCAGCTGCAATAGTATTTTGTCCTGGAATAAACAAAGAATCAATAATTTGGCTTTGATCATCTAACACATATCCTTGAATTTGGGCACTAAATGGATAATTATTGATGGCTTGTAAATTAATTTCGCAGGAATTAACATCCTTTAATTTACTTAACTGAGTTAAATCAACTTTTGAATAATTTATCAAAGTAAAATTATCTGCAGATAAAGCTAAAGGTATATCAACATCTGCCGTAACTTTTAATCCTCTTCCATAAAAAGCAAAGTCATTACCTGCAGATATATTTCCCAACGGATTAAGAGTAGCTAGCACTGAATAGCCTAGATAATTTGGTACATTTTGTAAAAAAGCATTAAGATTAGAATTAGAAGAATTGATATTTATTTGCTTGAACCAAGGAAATACAGGGTTTGATAAATTATTAGTTTTACTTGCACGGTTAATATTTATTGATTGTAACATGTTTCCAGAATTTAATGTTACGCAAGTGGCAGGTGTTGTTTTTATAGATTTCAAACTATTAATGGAAGTGCTCATTTCTATTCCAAACTCATTAATTATTTTAAAATTAATAGAAGATTGGCTAAGCATTAAATTAGTAGGACGAAAATTTCCTAATATTCCTAACGAAGTTGAATCTGGACCAAAGGATAAATTTTGCTGCCCAAAATATCCTTGAACGTATTCTGGAACAACATCAATAAATGATAGACGTATTATTATTCCTTGCCCAGGCTGCAATACATCCGCCACGCCACTGGCATCTGTGCTAATTGTATAAGTTTGTACAAGTGTATTTACTTTATTACCCGACATGCCAGTTAGGTTAATAATATAACCATCTAAAGGATATACTTTTATTAATGAAGCATTTCCTTGAATAACTTGTGTTACATTTAATTGACTTCCATATAGAGTAGCTGAATTAATATTATAATTAAATTTTAATGGCTGGGCATACGTATTTAAATACTCAATTTTTAGATTTCCACTTTTTATAATTGCTTTGTTAAGTTCTACACCATTACTAATATCAAATTTAATTTCTTTATCTGTTGAAGCTGCATTTGAAAAAATTTGTACACCCGGCAATAAACTTGTTGAAAACGGGAAAATTTGTCCTAATACGACAGTTGTATCAGGTAAATTAACTAGACTATCCATCGTATAGTTAATCAAGTCCTTACTAAAAGCTAAATGTAATAGTCCATTGGCATCAGCCTTAAATATGGAATCGCCAAAAAAATTACTAATGTTAAGATGACTTTTAGCAATTGGAATAGCGATGTCAACATCCCAAATTGTCTCTTTCTTGCAAGACATTACAGAAAGCGATACAGTAAAAACAAATAATGATTGCCGAAAAAAACGCATGTTACAAACTTACTTTTTTTTAACTTAAAAACCATTAAATAATTATCGAAATTACTGCAACTTTAATGAATATTTTAATAATTTTGTCGTGATGAATTTTAGTTATCGATTTTACTTAAGTTGGATAATATCGGCGGTATTTATGTATGGCGCTTTTTACGTTTGGCACGGTGTTTTTTTAAATGATTTAAACCAAATTTCATTTTCAAAAGCTTTGTTTTTGGTTCTAGCTGCTTTAGTATATTTAGTGATTTCGTTTATACTTTACAGAACTTATGAGTCAAAATTTTTCCAAAAAAATATTTCGCAAACTCTATTAAGAGGTGTTGTCAGTGGTTTTTTAATTGGCTTTATCTTATTTTCTATCGTTACTGTTTTAGGAATTTCATTTACTAAAAACATCAATATTACCTATATAATGGCAGATTTTGGATGGCAAATCTCTGAGCAAATCATAGGAGGACTAGTAATTGGTTTTGGAAAACTATTTATTTTTGAACCCGTCCTTGATTAGGATTAAAAGCATTACTTTTTTCATCAAATCATAACAGTAATATTTCTTATAGCTATAAGTAATTATTATACATCTATTTTTTGAAAAAAATCAAAGCAACAAGGTTAATTTAAATTCAAATTAATATCTTATAAAACAAAAAACCCCTTCATTTCTGAAAGGGTTTTCAATAGTTAATTTAATTACTATTTACTATCTGGAGTTGCTGGTGCAACTGGCGCAGCATCAACAACACCTTTAATTTTAACCAATTTACTCGGCTCTTTAGAGTTAGAGGTGATTGTTACATTTTTCTCAAACGGACCAGGGCGTTTTGTATCATATTTTACTTTAATACTTGCTGTTTTGCCTGGTAGAATTGGTTCTTGAGGCCAACCTGGTTTACCATCGATAGTTGTAGAAGTGCAACCACATTGTCCTTGAACATTTGAAATCGTTAATGGTGACTTACCAACATTCTTCACTTTAAATTCACGAACACCATTCGCGTCAAATTTTACATTTCCAAAATCTAAAACTTCAGTTTCAAACTTCATTTCAGCTGCGTTAGGATCGATGCTTGGAACTACAGATCCATTTTCTTGTGCGTTTACATTAAATCCAATAGAAATAATTAATGCAACTGATGCTAATACTTTTTTCATTTTTCAGGTTTTTGTTGGTAAATTACTTTTTTTCTAATGGAGCTCCTTGAGAAGGCTGTGTTTGAGGAAAAGCCTCTTCTACTGGTTTAGCAGCAATATTTCCTTTAATTTGTAGAGTTTGCGTACCTGATTTTGCGTTAGATTGTACTGAAACGGATTTACTAATAGGACCTACTCTATTTGAATCATACTTTACTTTTATTTCTCCTGATTTACCTGGTAAAATTGGGTCTTTTGGACATTGAGGGACAGTACAACCACAAGAACCTTGACAATTTGTTATTATTAATGGTTCTTTACCTGTATTCTTAAACTTAAATACACAT
>JBIKOX010000256.1:0-3444 GCA_044357775.1 Bacteroidia bacterium
CTGGCGCAATATACACATCATTTCCCCACTGACCAGCATTTGCAATTGTAATCAAAAATGCTTGAGTTATAATAGTTTCGCCATCAACCGTTATTGTATAATTATTTGGTTTGTATCCAAAAAATTCTTTTAGAGTTGTACTAAAATAAGTTATAAATCCTCGTTTTGTGCTTACTGCAAATTGGTTAGCAATATGTGCATCAAATCCTATACCAGCAGTACAAAAAAAATAATTATGGTTAATTAAAGCGCTATCAATTTTTTTACCTTTTCCAAGATAAATGAGATGCAATGCTTTTTTTAAATCTAAAGGAATATTATTACTTCTTGCTAAACCGTTTCCTGAACCTAACGGTAATATTCCTAACGCAATCGAGGTATTTATAACAACAGATGCTACTTGGTTAACAGTACCATCACCGCCGCAAGCAACTACAATGGTATATTTTCCCTTTAAAATTTGTTCTTTTACGGATTCAAAATCATCTTTATTTTTCCAGACAATAAAATCATATGCAATATTTTTAGAGAAATTACTTTTAATAAATTCAATAATATTTAGTTTCCTTTTTGTTCCTGCATTTGGATTAATAACGAATGCTATTTTTTGTGACATATCTTAATTTTTGGCATTCGTAAAGAAAAATTCTTTTAAATAATTTGGCTCGGCATAAGCTGCATCAACGAAGTCATTTGCAACATATTTTTTAAAAGCTAAACTAATCATTGATTCGGCATCGGCTGTTATATGTTCTATAAAATGAACGTTTTTTAGTGTTTGTAGTAATGTTTTTGCTTTTGGCATACCATCTCCAAAAAAAAATAGTTCTGTATTGTGATTAAATAATTCAATGCTAGTTTCATTTAAAACTAAAGCTCGTAACGTTAGTATTTCGTTTAATTGATAATCGTAACATGCTGTATAAACTTCCATCCTTCGAGCGTCAATTAGCGGGCAGTAAAGTGCATTTTTATTTACTATATTAATCACTTTAAAACTTAATGCTTTTAATGTTTCAACGGTAATTATCGGAATTTTTAAAGCATAACTTAATCCTTTTGCTGCTGAATATCCAATTCTTAAACCTGTGTATGAACCTGGTCCTGAGCTGATAGAAATAGCATTTAAATCGTGCATTTGTAAATCACATTTTTTCATTAAATCTGCTATAAATAAATGCAAGCTTTCGGCATGTGTATAACCGTTGTTACTTTCTTTTTTTGCAATTAATTTATCATCATTTGATATAGCAACTGAACAATTAGTTGATGAAGTTTCTATATGTAACAAGTATGCCACTGATTACTTTTTATCTGAAAATAATTTATCTTTATCTACCACTTTTATTTTTTTTCCGCTTTTTAAACTTTTAGAAACAACGCCATACGGTCCTGAAATGATTTCATCACCAACATTGACTCCACTTTTTATTTCAATGTAATCATTGTCTTGAATTCCAGTTGTTACATAAACTAATTTAGCCACACCGTTTTTATTTATAAAGACACACTCTTTTAGTTCATCTGCTTTTTTATTACTATTTAATTTCTCTTCTTTTTCATCTTTAATTACAACCTCTTCATCATCTTCAAATTTTTGAACTGTAGTTGTGGTATCAGAGCTTCTTGTAGTAACGCCTTGTATTGGCAAAGTAATAATATTTGCAGCACGCATGGTTTGAATTTCAACGCTAGCGCTCATGCCCGGTCTAAATGGAGCAGGGTTAGATTCATTAACTAAATCAATATAAGATTCTCTTAATACTCTAATTTTTACTACAAAGTTCGTTACTTGGTCAATGGAAATTCCTGTAGTATTTGCAGAATTAGCAACTTCTGTTACAATACCTCTAAATTTTTTACCACTATAGGCATCCACTTCAATAATTGCAGTATCATTTTTATGAATTCGAATAATATCGTTTTCGTTCACCTCAACACTTGCTTCCATTTCATTTAAATTTGCTAGGCGCAAAATCTCAGTTCCTTGCAAGCCCTGAACACCAACAACCCGTTCGCCTTTTTCTACGTTTAACTTAGAAACCGTGCCATCAACTGGAGCATAAATATATGTCTTATCTAAATTTGTATTTGCTTCTTTTAAGGAGGCTTCAACACTTTTTACGTTATAATCAGATGCTTTTATGCTCTCATTAATTCCATCAACATTAGCTTTTGCTGATTCAAATGTTGCCTTTGATAAATCAAATTCTTGTTGCGAAATTACATTTTGATCAAATAACTTTTTGTTTCGAGCAAACGATGTTTGAGCATTTACCAAATTTGCCTGAGCTTGGGCTAACTGTGCAACAATGGTTTTTGAATTAGCTTTAGAACTGTTTACTGTAGCGTTTACACGTTCATAAGCACTTTCATAAATATCTGGTTTAATGCGACACAATAATTGACCTTTTTTTACTTGTTCTCCTTCTTTAACAAGCATTTCAACAATTTCTCCTGAAACGTCAGAGGTAATTTTTAGTTCAGCTTCTGGTTGAATTTTTCCATTTGCCGAAACAGTTTCAATAATATTTCTTTTTGCCGCCTTTTCGGTTGTAACTTCAGTCGGTTCCTCACCTCTAAAAAATTTGAAGGCAACTACTGTAAATACAATTGCTATACATATTCCTATTATCCAATATAGTTTTTTCATGTTTGATGTAATTTTTTTGCAGAGTAGTTAAATATCGAGTAGAGTTTTTTTTAATTTGTTGCGTTTTTTAGCTTTTCAATCTTTAAATTGTGTGGTTAAAATTTTAATTCTTTCCCTTGATAATAATCTAAAATTTTAAGTTTAAACACATAGTCGTATTTAGCTTGCACTAAATTACTTTGCGCCGTTTGTAGGCGAGTTTTAGCAGCATTAAAATCAAAAGTGCTTATTGCACCAACGTTGTATTTTTGTTGCGCGTAATAAAAAGATTGATCATTGGCTTCAACAGATAATTTATTTGCATTATATGTATTTAAACTTGCTTTTGCATTAGCAAATGCCTGAGCGATTGTTTTATATAAATTTTGTTCGGTTAAATCTTGAGTGTACTTTGCATTAAGTGCATTTAATTTTGCGTTTTTTATTGCGGTATAAGTTTGTAAACCATTAAATACGGGAACTGACAATGTAAATCCAACGCTTTTATTTACATTATTATTAAATTGATCAGCAAATGGTTTTTTTGAAGTGATAACTTCTGTTGTTGGTCCGTAGATAGCTTGACCAGTTTGCGTATAATACGGCAGCTGCTCAATTCCAGTAATGTTAACACCGTCTATGTTTTTATCTAATTCAGATGTTCCAGTTCCTAACGATCCAGTTGCAGATAGAGTAGGGCTAACTCTACCTTTTGCAATTTCTAAGTTTTTTTCAGCAGCCAATAAATTATAATTTGTGCTTTTTATTGAATGTTGGTTTTTTAAAGCTGTTTCATAAATATTTTGAACACT
>JBIKOX010000079.1:0-12180 GCA_044357775.1 Bacteroidia bacterium
CCAGGCTGGTTAATACTTTTGTCAAGTATAAGTATTACATATTTTTTATCGAAAGGATTAAAATGGTTTTTTGATTGGAAGAAAAATATGGATTATATTGTAACAGGGGTAATTTCTCTTATACTAATTATAATTTTTGTCTTAGGATATATTCCGAATTTTGAAAAATCTGAATTCCCTGCAAGTTGGTTTCAATCAGTCAATCCATTAGCAGTTATTTGCTTAGCTCCTCTTTTTTCAATTATTTGGGGTTACCTACATAAAATTAGATTAGAGCCTTCATCTCCTAAAAAAATGGCAATTGGTTTAGCTTTAGTTGCTGTAGGATACGTTATTATTGCATTTGCAGTAAAAGGCTTAGGTGTAAACGACAAAACAGGAATGACATGTTTATTTGCTTTATACATAATCCATTCGATGGGTGAATTGTGTTTATCTCCAATAGGTTTATCAATGGTTTCTAAATTAGCACCAATTCGTCTTTCTTCATTATTAATGGGCACTTGGTTTTTAGCAAATGCAGCAGCTAATAAATTTGCTGGTACGTTAAGTGCTTTAATTCCTCCAACTCCAGACCCTGCAAATCCCGCTCCAATAGAATTTCCTTCCTTCGTAGGTTTTCAAATTACAAACTTATACGAGTTTTTTATGGTGTTTATTGTGATGACTAGTGTAGCAGCTAGCATTTTATTTATTTTAAGTTCTTGGTTGCAAAAAATGATCACTGAAAAACAAGTTGAAGCATAAATAACAACAAATTTTATATTAATAAAATACCCCCTAATAAACCTAAAATAAAAAATAGATTTATTAGGGGTTTTTAATTTCATTGCATATGGCTGAATCAACAATTACAATTGAAGAAATACAAAATTTTAAAGGGAAATATCCTAAGCAATTATGGTATTTATTTTTTAGCGAAATGTGGGAACGTTTTTCGTTTTACGGAATGCGCGGCATGTTGGTGTTTTTTATGGTACATCAATTATCCATGAACGAAGTAGTAGCTAATTTGCAATATGGCGCCACGCAAGCCTTTGTGTATGCTTTTACATTTGTGGGTGGTTTATTTGCTGATAAAATTTTAGGTCTGCGAAAATCCTTATTTTGGGGTGGATTATTAATGATTGTGGGAAGTGTTATTTTAGCAATTGATCCAAAATCATTTTTCTTTCTTGGAATTGCCTTTAATATTATTGGAACCGGTTTTTTTAAGCCAACCATTTCATCCATTGTTGGAAATTTATATAAGCAAGGAGATAACCGAACGGATGCAGGTTTTTCATTGTTTTATGCTGGCGTTAATTTAGGTGCTTTGCTTGGTGGGTATTTATGTATTGCAATAGGTAAGGGCCAATTATTTCAAAACTTTATTCCTGCACATTTAGCATGGAATGTTGCCTTTGGTTTGGCAGCAATTGTTATGGTAGTTAGTTTATTAACTTTTGTTCGAACTCAAAAAAGTCTTGGAAATATTGGTATTTCCCCTTTACTAAATACTGAACCTAAAAAACGAAAAGTAATTGAAATCGTAACGTATGTTGGTTCATTAGCAATCATTCCGCTTATTATTTTATTGGTATCTAATTCTGAATACACCGATGTGTTTATGTTTATTATTGGACCTTGTTCATTATTATATCTCTTTTATGAAATGCGAAGTTTCTCTTTACAAGAAAATAAAAAATTAATTGCGGCATTAATTTTTATTTTATTCTCTATTTTTTTCTGGGCATTTTTTGAGCAAAGTGGCGGATCGTTAAGTTTATTTGCAGCAAATAATTTAAATAGTTCGGTTGCAGGAATGACGCTAGATCCTAATGGAGTTAATAACTCTGCCAATTCATTATTTGTTATTGCCTTTGCTGGTTTGCTAGGATTATTATGGATATGGTTAAGTAAGCATAAATTAGAACCAAATACAATTGTAAAATTTGGTTTAGGATTTTTATTTTTAGCAGGAGGATTTTATGTTTTTTATTATACTAAGTTTTTCTCTGACGCTAATGGAATGACATCGCTTGACTTATTTACATTTGGATGGTTTATCATAACGTTTGGCGAATTGTGTTTATCACCAATTGGCATGTCGATTATGACAAAATTATCTCCACAAAAAACACAAGCTGTTTTAATGGGAATGTGGTTTTTGGCAAGTGCCTACGGACAATATTTTGCAGGATTGCTAGGCGCCAACATTGCGCAGGCATCCGAAAATGCGAGTAATATTGAAAAACTAACTATTTATGCTGATGGTTATAAGCAATTAGCAATCTATGCGCTTATTGCAGGTGTTGTTTTAATTGCTATTTCGCCTTTGGTGAAAAAATTAATGGGCGGCATAAAATAAAATTTATTATAATTTATTTTCAAATAACAAAAAATCCCGAAGCATCTACTTCGGGATTTTTTCAAATACAATGAGGCTTCGACTCCGCTCAGCCTGACAAAACTTATAAAGTCCCTCTTAATGCTTGCTCTCTTTCTATTGATTCGAACAACGCTTTAAAGTTACCAGCACCAAAACCTTTAGCACCCATACGCTGTATTACTTCATAAAATAAAGTAGGCCTATCTTCTACCGGTTTCGTAAAAATTTGCAATAAGTAACCTTCTTCATCTGCATCCACTAAAATAGATAATCTTTGAAGTTCTTTAATATCTTCTTTCATCATATCCATGTGTACACCTAATCTTCTTGGAATATCATCATAATAGGCTTGAGGAGGAGGAGGTAAAAACTCAATTCCACGGGATTTTAATTCGGCAACCGTTTTAATAATATCATCGGTTGCTAAAGCTAAATGCTGCACACCTGCACCTTCATAAAAATCAATATATTCTTCAATCTGAGATTTTTTCTTTCCTTCAGCTGGTTCGTTAATTGGGAATTTAATACGACCATTTCCGTTACTCATTACCTTACTCATTAAAGCTGAATATTCAGTGGTGATTTGTTTGTCGTCAAAGGTTAAAAAGTTCACAAAGCCCATTACGTCCTCGTACCATTTTACAGTGGCATTCATTTGATTCCAACCCACATTTCCAACCATGTGATCAATAAATTTTAAACCTACAGGCGCTGGGTTGTATTCACTTTCCCATTTTCTAAATCCTGGTAAAAAATCACCTTTAAAATTTTTGCGTTCAACAAACATGTGAACAGTTTCTCCGTATGTATAAATACCAGCACGAACTACTTCGCCATTTTCATCTTTTTCTACAACGGGTTCCATGTAAACTTTTGCACCGCGTTTCACTGTCTCTTCAAATGCCTTGCGAGCATCTTCTACCCATAAAGCAATTACTTTAACGCCATCACCATGCTTTTTTACATGTTCACCAATTGGCGAATCACTCGTTAAAGCGGTAGTTAAAACTAAACGAATTTTATCTTGTTTTAAAACATAGGAAACTCTGTCTTTTAATCCTGTTTCTAATCCTGCATAAGCGTAGGATTGAAAGCCGAACGCAGTTTTGTAATAATGTGCCGATTGCTTTGCATTACCTACATAAAATTCTACATAATCTGTTCCTAATAAGGGCAAGAAATCTTGTGCACCTTCAAATATTTTTTCTAATCCGTATTCTACGTTTTTTATTTCTTTTGCCATTTCTTTAATTAGTTTATTTGCCAATTCGACAATTAGTCAATTGACTGTGTTTATAATAATTTAATTTATCCTTTATAATTTTTTAATTGACTCATCGCCACATTATCTCATTAAAAGACCCACATCGCCATATAAAGCGAACGTAGTTCTAATTTATTTTTCAAAAGTTTTGATTCCATTATTCCACCCAGCTTTTATAATATTTTCCATCATCAATTCCCATCGCAGCTTCTGTAACCATTAATGGCCTAAAAGTATCAACCATCACTGCTAATTCCTGTGTAACTGTTTGGCCAATACTGCGCTCCATAGCTCCAGGTGCTGGTCCGTGCGGAATACCTTTTGGATGTAAAGTAATATAACCTTGTTCAATATTATTTCTGCTCATAAAATCACCATCTACATAATACAATACTTCATCGCTATCAATATTACTGTGATTGTAAGGAGCAGGAACTGATAATGGATGATAATCATATAAGCGAGGAACAAACGAACAAACTACAAACGTAGAGGTTTCAAATGTTTGATGCACTGGAGGTGGTTGATGCACGCGACCAGTAATTGGTTCAAAATTATGAATACTAAATCCATAAGGAAAATTGTACCCATCCCAACCAACAACATCAAAAGGGTGAGTTGCATAAAGTACTTCATGCATCATTCCTTCTTTTTTTATTTTGATAATAAAATCACCTTTTTGATCGTAAGTTTCAAGTTCTGTTGGTAATTTAAAATCACGTTCACAAAACGGAGAATGTTCTAACAATTGTCCGGATGAACTTTTATAACGTTTAGGCGTATAAAATGTCGCAAATGATTCAACGTAAAATAAACGATTTTCTGAAGTTTCAAATTCAATTTGGTAAATCATTCCTCTTGGAATAATTAAATAATCACCATACTCAAAATTAATATTACCTAAAAAGGTTCTTAATTTCCCTTTTCCTTTATGAATAAAAATAAGTTCATCAGCATCTGCATTTTTATAAAAGTAGTTTGTTAAACTTTCGGTTGGTGCGGCTAAACCAATATGGCAATCGCTGTTTAGTAAAACCGTTTTCCTACTTTCTAAAAAATCGGCCGTTGGTTTTATATCAAATCCTTTTAACAAAAGCGATTTTATATTTTTATCAATAGCTATTTTTGGCTGAACAGAATAACTTTTTAAAATTTCTTTTACTTGTGTTGGTCGGTGTATGTGATAGGATAAAGAAGAGTGTCCGCTGAATCCTTCGGTACCAAACAATTGCTCGTAATAAAAATTGCCTGAGGTAGATTTAAAAATGGTATGGCGTTTTTGAGGAATAGTTCCTAGGTGGTGATAAATGGGCATATAGTTATTTAATTAATGTGGCTTTAACATGCACTGTTTCATCCATTTTTAGAATTTGATCAACAGAAGCAGTTGCGTCAAAAATGGCTAAAACTCTAAACTGAATATTATCTTCAAAAATATAATTTTTAATATTTACATTTTGTAAGTCTAACGAAAGTGCTGTAATACCAGTAGGAATCAATGTTTTTGATGCAATAATTTGTTCGCCAACATTTACTGCTTTTATATATATTGTTACAGATTTCAGGAAATCTAAATTAGCTCCTGTTCCAGAAACAGATAAGTCAAACTTTGTCATTTTAATTTCGTCAACTAAACTTTTTGAAGTTCCTGCTGCACTGAATTTTGTAGAATTTTGAGTTGGAATATTTGGTGTTGTAAATTCTACGGATGTTGTTGGAGAAACTGCTACTGTAATGCTTGCTGATGGGATTGTTAAATTGGTTGAGTAGTTAATATCAAACTCCGTTAATTTATTTGCTTCTTCTTTTTTACAAGAACAGTGAATGGTAAAAATTGCAGCAATAATAAAAAAATAGATGAATTTTTTCATGGTAGTGTTTTAAATTTTATTTCAAAGATAAATCATTTTTTAATATTTCTGCTAAATTAGGCCGTAACCTGCTTTTATAAACCGATAAACATTCAGGTCCATTTTTAATTCCGCCTTTTCTTAACTCTCGCTGCATTTCAATTGGTAAAGCAGCAATGTCTTTACACGCAGGCGTGCAACAGCCCTGCATTGTAGCTGCACATTCATCACATTGTATAAAAAGCAAATGGCAATCGTCATTTTTGCAGTTAACATGTGTATCACAGGATTTGCCGCATTGGTGGCATTTACTCAAAATATCGTTGGTGATGCGCTCTCCAATTCTCTCATCAAACACAAAGTTAATGCCTCTAAATTTACTTTCTAAACCTTGTTCTTTTACTTCTTTAGCGTATTGAATAATGCCGCCCTGAAGGTGATTAACATCTTTAAAACCTTTATACTTTAAATAGGCACTTGCTTTTTCGCAGCGAATTCCACCAGTGCAATACATAATTACTTTTCTATCTTCCTGTCCTTTTAAATGATTAACCACTAATGGTAATTCTTCTCTAAAGGTATCAGCATCAGGACAAAACGCGTTATCAAATCTTCCAACTTCGCTTTCATAATGATTTCGCATATCTACTACAATTGTATTTGGATCTTCAATAGCTTTATTAAATCCTTCGGCATTTAAATAGTTACCTGTATGAGATGCATCAAAATCAGTATCTTTAATACCATCGGCAACTACCTTTTCTTTTACTTTAATAATTAATTTATAAAATGACTTTCCGTTTCCGTCAACTGCTATTTTAAAAGGAACAGTATTAAAGCGCTCGTCATTATATAATTCATTTACAAAAAAATCCCAGTTTGCTATCGGAACACTCATTTGAGCATTAATACCTTCATGAGCAACATATATTCTACCAAAACAATTTAAATTGGTCCAATTAGTAAATAATTCATCTCGTAATTCCTTTGGATTTTCAATTTTTACATATTTGTAAAACGAGAAGGTAACACGCTCGATTTTTTCTTGAGCTAAACGCACTTTAAGTTCGTCTTTGTTAATTCGGTTTCTTAATTCAGGCATTTTCATGTGAAAACATTATTGTTTTTTTATAGCCACATGGTTTATTCATCATCCTTATTATCAGATGTTTTTGTTTATATGATGAATAGTTCATAATAGATATAATTGCAGGTTATACTATTTTTATGTTTAAAATTAATAAAGATTTTTAAATCGATTAAAAATTAAAAGTCATAATTCAAATAAACTCATTTTTATTTGAGCACATTTTTAATTACGTTTGTAAAGGTAGTGAAAAAGTAAAAAACACAACTGATTTTTATCATGTATAATAAAGAAGATAAGATTTTAATTATAGGAGCTGGTGGTCAAATTGGTATCGAATTAGTGCAAGAGTTAAGTTTATTGTATGGCTCAAGTAATGTGATTGCAGCAGACTTAAAACCAATTGCAGCTCTGGAAGTTAATCCTTTTGAAAAATTAGATGTATTGGATAAAGACGCTTTATTAAATATCGTAAAAAAGCATAGTATTTCACATGTATATCTTTTAGCGGCATTACTATCGGCAACCGGAGAACAAAATCCGATGTTTGCTTGGAAATTAAACATGGAAGGTTTATTTAATATTTTAGATTTAGCAAAAGAAAAGCATATTTCAAGAGTATATTGGCCAAGTTCAATTGCTGTTTTTGGTCCTACAACGCCAAGAATTAATACACCGCAATTTACAGTGATGGAGCCAACAACTGTTTACGGAATTAGCAAACTAGCTGGAGAAAGGTGGTGCGAATGGTATTTTCATAAATATGGCGTTGATGTGAGAAGCTTAAGATATCCTGGTTTAATCGGTTGGAAATCGGCACCGGGTGGCGGAACTACTGATTATGCAGTGCATATTTTTCATCAAGCATTAAAAAATAAAACTTACGAATGTTTTTTAAGTGCGGACACCGCTTTGCCAATGATGCATATGGAAGATGCTATTAGAGCAACGATTGAAATAATGCACGTACCTGCTGAAAATATAAAAATTAGAGGTAGTTATAATTTGGCTGGCATCAGTTTTAATCCGGAGCAAATTGCTGCTGAAATTAAAAAGCACATTCCCGATTTCACAATTACTTATGAAACTGATTTCAGGCAAGATATTGCAAATAGCTGGCCTCAAAGTATAATGGAAGATGAAGCAAGGAATCATTGGAACTGGAAAGCGAAATTTAATCTTTCAAGTTTAGTAGAAAATATGTTACAAAATTTGGCATAAAATGTGTTTCAAAAAAAGTCAGGAACTTACTATTGATTGCCAAAACTTTAAAAAAAAATCTGAAACAAATTGTATTGATGTGCGTTATTTAACAGGCAATTTTAAATAATAAACATACTATTACGTAATTAATTAATTGCATTTTTCAATGAAAAATAAGTGTATTATTCTGATATTATTAGCTTACCACATAAGCCATGCTCAGATTATATCATTTGAAAAGGGAATTAATGGTGATACGATAAACACTATTGATAATTTTGGAAAAAAACAAGGTAAGTGGATTATTAAGGGTAAAAATAAACAAGGAACTTGTTATACCGCTGAACAAAAAGTGGAGGAAGGGAAGTACATTGATAATCGTAAAATTGGCAAATGGCTGGAGTATTATTGTAATGGCAACATAAAAAATCAATTAACCTTTCAAAATGGTAGGCCAGAAGGTTACGTAATTATGTATCACGAAAGTGGTAAAATAATGGAGGAGGGAAATTGGAAAAATGGCCGCTGGACTGGTTCATACAAATTGTATTATGAAAACGGACAACTACAACATGAATTTAATTTTAATAACAGCGGAAAGCGAGAAGGAAGCATAAAATACTATCACCCAAATGGGCAAATAGCTATTGAGGGTGATTTTATAAATGGAAAAGAAACTGGAATTATTAAAGAATATCACGAAAATGGAGATGTAAAGGCTGAAAAAATGTATGTGGATGGTGCGGCGGATTTAGCTTCTATTAAAGAATTTGAACCAAAGAAACCTCTTGTTAAAATTAAAGATACACCACTGAAGCAAGCTCCTACAATAGTGCTGAAAGAGGATGAAAGACCGAACGGAATAACTACTAAAGGACCATTGATATTAAATGGACAACACATAACATACAATAAAAAAAAATTAATTACAAAAGATGGTCTTTTTAAAGACAATAGATTAATAGAAGGTAAATCCTATATTTATGATGACAACGGTATATTGCAACGAATTTCAATATATAAAAATGGCTTTTATGTTGGCGATGCTCCAATAGAAAACTAATTTTTAAAATATCTTTAAATTATTAAAAGACGGACTTTGCCGTCTTTTTTTTATTAAATTTACAACCTACTATTTTTATGGAAAAATTATTTATTTACAATACACTGACTAGAAAAAAGGAAGAATTTAAGGCAATTGACGCCCCATTTTTGGGAATGTATGTCTGCGGTCCAACAGTTTATAGCGACGTGCATTTAGGTAATTGTAGAACCTTTATGTCGTTTGATATTATTTATCGTTATTTATTGCATTTAGGTTATAAAGTTCGATACGTTAGAAACATTACGGACGCCGGGCATTTGGAAGGTGATAGAGATGAAGGCGATGATAAATTTGCCAAAAAAGCAAAATTACTTCAGCTTGAGCCCATGGAAATTGTACAAAAATATACGGTTGGTTTTAGGGACATTATGGCATTGTTTAATACATTGCCACCGGGCATAGAGCCCACGGCAACTGGTCATATTATTGAGCAACAAGAAATAGCAAAGCAAATTATAAATAATGGCTTAGCTTACGAACATAACGGCACGGTTTATTTTGATGTAGAGAAATTTGCGAAAACTAATAATTACACAGTTCTTACGAATCGTAAATTGGAGGAATTGCTTGAAAACACAAGAGAACTAGATGGGCAAGAAGATAAAAAAGGTCGGTTAGATTTTGCATTATGGATTAAAGCAAAGCCAGAACATTTAATGAAATGGCCAAGTCCTTGGGGTGTTGGATTTCCGGGTTGGCATATCGAATGCTCGGCAATGAGTACAAAATATTTAGGAGAACAATTTGATATACATGGCGGTGGTATGGATTTACAAGCAACCCATCACACCAACGAGATTGCGCAAAATATAGCATATTGTGGTAAAAGTCCCGCTAACTATTGGATGCATACAAACATGCTAACCGTTAACGGACAAAAAATGAGTAAATCTTTAGGGAATAGTTTTTTACCCATGGAATTATTTACTGGTAACCATCCATTATTAACTAAGGGCTTCAGTCCGATGGCCGTTAGATTTTTTATGATGCAAACACATTACCGCAGCACTTTAGACTTTAGTAATGATGCATTAGCTGGCGCAGAAAAAGCATATAATCGTTTAATGGATAGTTATAAAACACTTCAAACTTTAAAACCTTCTGCAAGCTCATCAGAAAACATTGCAGCTTTAGAAAGAGAATGTTACAACGCAATGAATGATGATTTTAATACACCTGTGCTCATTGCGCATTTGTTTGATGCTATTCGCGCAATTAATTCAGCTAATGATAAAAAGGCAAATCTAACGCAAGTTGATTTAGATTTATTAAATAAAATATATCAACATTTTGTGTTTGATGTGATGGGTTTGAAAAAAGAAGAAGAAACAGGCAAAGCAAATACTGCTTTAGAAGCTGTGATGCAACTAGTTTTAGATTTAAGAGATAAAGCAAAAGCTAATAAAGATTTTGCCACATCAGATGAAATACGAAATAAATTAACCACAGCAAATATTCAAGTTAAGGATGGCAAAGAGGGAACTACTTGGAGTATCTAAAATTTAAAATTATATATGAACTATCAATTAAAATATATTGCTTGCCTTATTATTTCATTAGCTTTTATTCTTGCGTGCGAATCTGATACAACAAAAGAAAAAACAAATGAGCAGCCAGTTGTTGCAGAATCTCCTAAAATTCCTGAAATTAAATTTACGGTTCAAAATCAATATCCACATGATATGAATTCATTCACAGAAGGATTATTGTTCAATGATAGTAAGTTATTTGAAAGTACAGGAGCTCCAGATAATTTACCGCAAGCAAAATCATTATTTGGAATTGTGGATTTAAAAACTGGTAAAATTGATGTAAAAGCAGAAATTGATAAATCGATTTATTTTGGCGAAGGAATTGTTTTTTTGAATGGAAAAGTTTTTCAATTAACCTATAAAAATCAAACTGGATTTATTTATGACGGAAAAACCTTTAAAAATCTTGGTCAATTTACATATGCTAACCGCGAAGGTTGGGGCTTAACAACCGACGGCAAAAGTTTAATAATGAGTGATGGAACAAGTTATTTAACCTACTTAGATCCTACTAATTTTAGTGTTACAAAAATTTTAGATGTGGCTGAAAATGGTTACGTTCTTGAACATTTAAATGAACTTGAATTTATTAAGGGTTACATTTATGCAAATATTTGGACTACAAATTATATTGTAAAAATAGATCCAAATACAGGCGATGTGGTTGGAAAGATGGATTTAAGTAATTTGTTGTATGAAAGTAAAACAAGAAATCCTAGTGCCTTAGAAACCAACGGTATTGCCTATGATTCTGTTTCGGGAAAAGTACTGGTAACTGGTAAATTGTGGCCAACTATTTATGAAATAAAATTTCCACTTTAAGTTAACTTACTAAAAATAATACTTACATTATTAACTAATGAAACACCTTTTTTGCACTTTATTCCTATTTAATTCAATATTAGTTTTTTCGCAATCAAAAAAAAATCCAGATACATTTGAAGAGGCATACATGGTAATGCCTAAAGGAGACACGCTTCGTGGAGCTATTAAAATACCGAAAATTAAAAAAAGTGAATTGTATCAAAAAATTAGCTTTAAAGATAAAGCGAATAAAATAAGATTATACACACCCGATAAAATCAATGGTTACAACCTCAATAACTACTATTACATCAGTGCTTATCATAATGATAGACCCTGTTTTTTTAAAGTATTAAGCAAGGGTAAAGCATCTTTATTTCAAATAGTTTTTGAAGAAGTGCATGAAGGAATTGTATATGAAATAAACGAATTTTGTGTACTCGAAGAAAAAAGTGATGGGCAGTTTAAAGTCATTGATGAAAAAAATGTTAAAAAACAATTGAAGGATTTTTTTAAGTCAAATAAACTTCTTGTCCAAAAAATTTCAGAACAAAAAGAAATTCTTTTAAATGCAGAGAAACTTGAAACTTATTTTGTAGAATTTAATCAAACAGCACTAACTAATTAATGTATGATAACAAAAGATACGCCCAAAAAATTATTTCTTCTTGATGCTTACGCATTAATCTATAGAGCATTTTTTGCATTTAGCAGTAATCCTCGCATAAGCTCAAAAGGATTAAATACATCAGCCATTTTTGGATTTACAAATACCTTATTAGAAATTTTAAATAAAGAAAAACCTACACATATTGCCGCTGTATTTGATACACCAGAAGCAACTGTGCGGCATACAGAATTTGTTGAGTATAAAGCTCAACGCGAAGAAATGCCAGAAGACTTAAGAGTATGTATTCCTTATATTATTCAATTAATTGAAGGATTTAATATCTCTATTATTAAA
>JBIKOX010000004.1:0-36563 GCA_044357775.1 Bacteroidia bacterium
ATTAGTTAGTAAAGTGTTAGTTGCTCAAGATGTTTATTATCCTGGCGCAACTCCTACCAAAGAATTTTATATGAGTATCTTATTAAATCGTTCAACTGGTCGTAATATTATTATGTACAGTACAGAAGGTGGCATGGATATTGAACAAGTTGCAGAAGCTACTCCGCATTTAATTTGGAAAGAAGAAATTGATCCTAAAGTTGGATTACGTGATTTTCAATGTCGCAAAGTTGCATTTAACTTAGGACTAAGTGGCGCTGCGTTTAAGGAGATGACAAAATTTGTTGCTGCATTATATAAAGCATACGAATCTATTGATTCTTCGATGTTTGAAATTAATCCGGTTTTAAAAACATCAGACGATAAGATTATTGCCGTTGATGCTAAAGTAACAATTGATGATAATGCACTATACCGTCATAAGGATATTGAAGCAATGCGTGATGAGTCTGAAGAAAATCCGGTTGATGTTGAAGCTCGTAAAGCAGAATTAAATTATGTAAAACTAGATGGTAATGTTGGCTGCATGGTTAACGGAGCAGGTTTAGCAATGGCTACGATGGATATTATTAAATTAAGTGGTGGCGAGCCAGCAAACTTCTTAGATGTTGGAGGCACTGCAAATGCTGAACGGGTTGAAAAAGCATTCCACATAATTTTAGGAGATAAAAATGTGAAGGCAATTTTAGTTAATATATTTGGTGGAATTGTTCGTTGCGATAGAGTAGCACAAGGTGTAATTGATGCCTATAGAAATATGGGAACCATTAATGTGCCAATTATTGTCCGTTTGCAGGGAACAAATGCCGAGGCAGCTAAAAAACTAATTGACGAATCGGGATTAAAAGTTTATTCTGCTATTCAATTGCAAGAAGCAGCTGATTTAGTTACAAAATTAATAGCAAATTAAGAACAGAAATAATATATATGATTATGAAACAGAAATATTTTTTAATTGCCCCTTTGGCAGCTGCTTTATTGTTTGCTTCTTGTGGAGGAAATAAAAACGAGTCTGAAGATGATTTATCTGAAGTTGATTCGTTAAAAACGGAAGTAAATGCAGGCCAAAATAATGAAACGTTTTTTCAAGTTCCATCTCCGGGTGAGATGTTGACATTTATTAAAATGGTTGGTGGAAAGAGCAATAAAAATGTTTCTTTTTTAAATAGTCCTGATAATCAGAAAAAGTACATTGATAGTAAATCAAAAGCTTTAAATTTTGGAATTTATAGTTGTGATTTAAGTTACTGTAGTATTTTTGAAATCGGAGCAGAAGCATTAAAATATTTCAAAACTGTTAAACAATTAGGTGATGAAATTGGAGTTTCTAACGCCATCAATCCTGAAGTTTTAAAACGACTAGAAGGTAATTTAGGAAAACCGGACTCTCTTGCAGTTATAACTGATGATATTTATTTTTCATCTTTTCAAACATTGGAAGATAATAAACAAGGTCCAACTTTATCTTTAGTTGTTTCTGGCGGATGGATTGAAAGTTTGTTCATTGCCACAAGTTTAATAAAGTATGAAGCTAAAAGCCCTTTAGTTGAGCGTTTAGCAGATCAAAAGTATACATTAGATAATTTAATTGAGTTCTTAAGGAAATATCAATCTGATGCTAATGTAGCCTCTATAATTGTTCAATTTACTGAATTACAAGCTGAATTTAACAAGATTGGAGAAAAAGATGCAGCAGTAGCAAAAGATAGTAAGGCTGTAAAAGTATTAGGTGGTGGTAAAGAATTAGCTATTACTGAAGGTCAATACAAGGCTATTGTAGAAAAAATAAAAGAAATTAGAAATTCATACACATTATCTAAATAAAATAAAATTTTGCAATAGCTACGTTTCTTAAATGCAAACACAAAAGTATTAAGCTAGCTATTTCATTTGATAACTAACAAAACAAATAATTAAACATATGAAAAAAATATTATTATCATTATTCATATTAAGTTCAGCAATGTTATTTTCACAAGCTGGTGTATGCGGTCAGTTCCATCGCAAATATTGTGTGGTAGAATCTAAAAAAGGAGATGATGACGCTTGGATGTATAATGCACAATCTAGAAGTGGATTATTTAATCAAGGTTCTACTTCTAAAATCCGCTGTGTAATTTATAAGGGCATGGATTATAGAATTAATGTATGTTGCGAAACAGCTTTAGGAGATAAATTAGTTTATAAGATTTTTGATGCACGAACAAACGAATTGTTGTATGATAATTCTACTGCACAAAACGCTCCTTTATTTGAGTTTCAAAGCACAGCTACACGTCAATTATTTATTGAAGTAAGCGTGCCAAGTGGCGCAACATCTCAAGATAAACATAAGCCGATGGAAGCAGCCTGCGTAGGTTTATTAATTGAGCACAAAGTAACATCAAGACAAGGTTTTTCTACTTACTAGTAAATTAGTGAACTTTTTAAAAACCACTGGCATAACATGTCGGTGGTTTTTTTTATTAGATTGATTATGCCAAAAATAAGTAACAAAATACCGTTATTAAAATAATTCCAATAGCATCTAATACTAAGCCTACCTTAAACATATCTTTAATATCAATACGCTTAGTTCCAAACACGATAGTGTTGGCTGCTGTTGCAACAGGCAACATAAAGCCTAAGGAGGCAGCAAACGTTGCAGGAATCATTAATAAGAGAGGTGGTAAATCTAAATCTTTTTGTAAGGCAATCATTACTGGAATGGCTAATTGAATACTAGCAATGTTAGAGGCAAATTCGCTAATAATAGTTACAATAACACAGATACCCAAAATAATAAAAATGATATGCACGCCTTTTAATGCAGTTAAGCATTGAGCCAACCAATCGCTTAATCCGGAAACATCAAAGCCATAAGCTAAAGCAAAACCACTACCAAACATTAAAATAATATCATATCTGATTTTTTTAGCGTCTTCCCATTCTAATAACGCTTCACCCTTGTTCTGCTTGCTTGGAATTAGAAATAGGAGTAGGGCAGCTAAAATTGCAACAGAGGCATCATCTACTAATTTAGGATTTGTAAATAAGTGATTCCAGCCTTTGTAGGTAAATGTTTCAAAGGTAATATCAGAGCGCGTAAACCAAAGCAGCATGCAGGATACAAAAATAAAAGTAATCCATTTTTCCTCGTACGAAAATTTACCAAGCAGCGTATAATTGTTTTTAAAATGATGATTTCCTATTTTGGTTATTGTTACTTTTTTACGCAGGTAATAAAACAGTAACACAAAATAGGTTGCTATTAAAAACAATGCTGATAAAGGAAAACCAATAGATGCCCATTTTAAAAAATTCAAATCGTTTAAAGTAGGAAAGGCTTCCTTATAAGCTTTAAAAAAATACATATTAGGCGGTGTACCAACAGGTGTTGCCATTCCGCCAATTGTTGCGGCAAATGCTAAACCTAATAAAATGGCCGCAGCAAAACGCCCTTTACTTTTTTCACCATTTATAAATTCATCCGTTTCGCTAATTAAAGCCATTACTGCGCCAAACAACATCATGGTAGTGGCAGTGTTTGAAATCCAATTACTAATTAAATATGATGAAAGCATAACGCCAAGTAAAATATTGTGTGGTTTAGTACCTACAATTGATAATATTTTAATAGCGATGCGTTTATGCAAATGCCATTTCTCAATGGCAAAGGCAAGCATAAATCCTCCAATAAATAAAAAGATGATACTATCTGTATATTGTTGTGCTACCGATTTTGTATCGGCAATGCCTAATAGTGGCATTAACAAAAACGGAATAAGCGCCGTTACCGCTAAATGAACTGCTTCGGTAAACCACCATAAACTCATCCAAATGGCAATTCCAGCCATTAAGGACACATTTGGATTCGTAGGGTCTAAATTGGTAAATAGCCAAATACAAACGGCCGCTAAAGGCCCTAAAAGGATTAAAAGATATTTTGAGATATTTTTATTCATTGTATAATAAACAAATTTAAGATTTTAACTTTACCAAAAAATATATTGTAAGGAAATGGGAATGAAGATTGTTTTTATGGGTACACCCGAGTTTGCAGTTGCTAGTTTAGATATACTACTACAAAATAATTATGAAGTGGTAGCTGTTGTTACTGTGCCTGATAAACCGGCAGGTCGTGGACAACAAATACAACAATCGGCAGTAAAAAAGTATGCTTTACAAAAAGGCTTAACTATTTTACAACCAGATAAATTAAAAGATGAAGTTTTTATTAAAGAGCTACAAGCATTAAAAGCTGATTTGCAAATTGTAGTTGCTTTTAGAATGTTACCTGAGGTAGTTTGGAATATGCCGCCTCTTGGTAGTTATAATTTGCATGGTTCTTTATTACCTAAATACAGAGGAGCAGCTCCAATAAATTGGGCAATTATAAATGGAGAATCCGAAAGTGGTGTTACAAGTTTTAAATTAAAACACGACATTGATACAGGTAATATATTGTTTCAAGAAAAAATAGCAATTAGTAAAACCGCCACAGCCGGAGAAATGCATGATGCTTTAATGCAATTAGGAGCAGAGGTTATTTTAAAAACTGTGCAAGTAATTGATAGTGGAGATTATGAATTAAAACCACAGGATGATACTCAAAGTATACACGCACCAAAATTATTTAAAGACACTTGTAAAATAAATTGGAATAATTCTGTTCAAAAAATATATAATTTTATAAGAGGCCTTTCTCCTTACCCTGCTGCCTTTGCCGAATTTATTGATAAGCATAATCAAACACTAGGTGTGAAAATTTTTATTTCAGAAATGGAAGAAATAAATCATTCCTTTGAAGCAGGCTCAGTAATGAGTGATGGTAAAACATTTTTAAAAGTTGCTTGCATCAGCGGTTACATCTATATCAGCGAATTGCAGATGGCAGGAAAGAAAAGAATGTTAGTAGAAGAATTTTTACGTGGATTTAAAATCGAATCTGATTTTAAATTTATTTAGAACTTTTTATTTACAACACTAAAATTTACTTGTTTCAAGTAATAGTAAATCTTAAATTAAAGTGTTTAAAATAAATATTATAAAAGTCTTTATTAATAGTAATTGCCAAACATATAGTACTTAAAAGCGCTATTAATTAATGTTTTAGATTTTTAATTATGTCAAAAGCCTTATTATATAAGCGATGTAGGGCATATTTATTAACAAACAGCCATTTTATTAACAAAAACGGACCTTTTTTTAATAAAACGCTTGAAAAATGGCGTTTAGCATATACATTTGTAACATAATTAATTTAAAAAGTTTAACCCTTAAAAACAAAAAACATGAACAAAGCAGAATTAATCGAAGCAATCGCAAATGGATCAAAATTAACTAAAGCTGACTCAGGTCGTGCATTAGATTCTTGTATCGAAGCAATTAGCAAAGCGTTAAAAAAAGGAGATCGTTTATCTTTAGTAGGTTTCGGTTCTTTTTCAGTAGCTAAGCGTGCTGCACGTTTAGGTCGTAATCCTCAAACAGGAAAAGAAATTAAAATTGCTGCTAAAAAAGTAGTTAAATTTAAAGCTGGAACTGAGTTAGCAACTAATGTTAACAAAGGAAAATAATTAGGAAACTAATTAACAAAAAACCCTCAGGCTTTGTCTGGGGGTTTTTTGTTTGTGAATATTTCACTTTTTCTATAAACTCAAAAAAAAATCCCACTTGTAAATTACAAATGGGATTTTTAAAAAAACAATATTCTTATTTTAAGATTTAGCTTCTTGTGCAGCTTTAATTTTAGCTTTAATATTTTCGGTAGTTGTAGAGTTAGGCCTTTCTATAGCAGAACCTGTTGCTCTATCCCAAACTAAACTAGCTAATACACCTAATGCACGAGACACACCAAATAATACAGTATAAAAATCATACTCATGCATGCCATAATGCACTAATAATGCACCTGAATGAGCATCAACATTTGGCCAAGGATTTTTTATTTTTCCGGTTGACTCTAAAATTGGAGGCGCAACTTCATAAACCATTTGAACAATTTCGCAAATGTTATCGTGCTTGATATATGTTCTATAAAAATCTTGTTGAGCAGTAAATCGAGGATCAGTTTTTCTTAAAACAGCATGTCCGTAACCTGGAACAACTTTTCCTTCTGCTAAAGTTTTCTTAATATATTCAGCAATTTGCTCTTTAGTTGGTAATCCTCCTCCTAAATTTTCTTTCAATTCCATAATCCAGCTCAATACTTCTTGATTAGCTAAACCATGAAATGGACCAGCTAAACCAGTCATACCAGCAGCAAATGATAAATAAGGGTCAGATAATGCTGAGCCAACTAAATGAGTTGCATGCGCCGAAACATTTCCTCCTTCATGATCAACATGAATGGTTAAATACAAACGCATCAAACGTTTCATGTCAAATTCTTCGTAACCTAGCATGTGAGCAAAGTTTGCAGCCCAATCTAATTTATGATCTGGTTCAATGTGAACACCGCCCTTATATTTGCGGCGATAAATATAGGCCGCTACACGTGGTAAGCGCGCAATTAGATTCATTGAATCTTCATACACATAATCCCAATAGTCTTTTTTATTGATACCTTTTGCATAAGCTTTCGCAAACAAACTTTCAGTTTGCATCGCCATAATACCAATTACAAATTGCGTCATTGGATGCGTATCTGTAGGCAATTTTTCAATGACATCAAATACATGCTTTGGAACATTACTTCGTTTTTGCCATTCTCCTGTAATAAAACTAACATCTTCTTGCGTTGGTAATTCGCCAACTAACATTAAATAAAATATACCTTCAGGCAATGGTTCAGTACCACCTGGAGCTTTTGGTAAATTTTTTCGTAATTCAGGAATTGAATAGCCTCTAAAGCGAATTCCCTCTTCTGGATCTAATTTTGAAGTTTCGGTTACCATCCCAATCATACCTTTCATTCCTTGGTATACTTGCGCTACAGTAATTTCACCTAATTTTAAATCACCATGATTTTTAATAATATCTTTAATTTCTGCTGCTAAAGGCACTGCTTTTTCCCGAAATTTATCTTTTAATCTATCCGTCATTTTTTTTCGTTTTTAAAACCTTGTAAATTTATGCAGTGTAATGATTTAAACAAATTTAATTTACATTATTTTTCATTTATTTCAGCAGTTTTACTAGAAATGACAATTTATACCTAAGTATATTTGAAATACTGAATTGGATAGTTAAATCATTTCATTAAAATTATGATTTTATCTTATTAATCCTAGCGATTTACAAATAGATTAATCAAGGTATTTATAATTTTATCCTAATAGTGATTTGCAAAAAAGAAACGACCTACTAATGCTACAAATTATAGCATTCAACTGTGTTTAAATTTTATACCTTTACAAAAATGAATGATAATTTAGACGCAAATAACGAAAAGTTAACCAACACTGATAAGGATTATGAAAAAGCCTTACGGCCGATTGAGTTTAAGGACTTTAGTGGGCAGGAATCGGTTGTGGACAATTTACGAGTATTTGTTTTAGCCGCTAAACAAAGGGAAGAAGCGCTAGATCATGTTTTATTACACGGACCTCCAGGTTTGGGAAAAACAACTTTAGCGCATATTATTTCTAATGATTTAGGTGTTAATTTAAAAGTAACAAGCGGACCTGTACTAGATAAACCGGGAGACTTAGCAGGTTTACTAACCAACCTTGAACCCTTTGATGTTTTATTTATTGATGAAATACACCGGTTAAGTCCCATTGTAGAAGAGTATTTATATTCTGCTATGGAAGATTATAAAATTGACATTATGATTGATAGCGGGCCAAATGCTCGTACCGTTCAAATAAAATTAAACCCATTTACCTTAGTTGGTGCTACAACGCGAAGCGGCTTGTTAACCGCACCTTTGCGCGCTCGTTTTGGTATTACATCTCGTTTAAATTATTACGACAGTAAAGTGTTAACTGGTATAGTGCAACGCAGTTCTGAAATACTAGGAGTCCAAATTGCTGATGAAGCAGCTTATGAAATAGCTCGCAGAAGTAGAGGAACACCACGTATTGCAAATGCACTTTTAAGACGAGTACGAGATTTTGCACAAATTAAGGGAGATGGCACCATCAATATCGATATTGCCACTTATGGATTGAAAGCATTAAACGTTGATAAAAACGGATTAGATGAAATGGATATTCGTATTTTATTAGCTATAATTGAAAAATTTAAGGGTGGTCCGGTTGGCATAACAACTATAAGCACCGCTGTTGGCGAAGAGTCTGGGACAATTGAAGAGGTATACGAACCATTTTTAATACAAGAGGGTTATTTAGCGCGTACATCCCGTGGACGAGAAGCCACGGAAAAAGCCTATAAACATTTAGGCAAATCATTTAAAGGTAGACTAGGCGGTTTGTTTGAAGATTAGATTTGATTTGTTTGTTATTTTTTAAAAATTACATATCTTTAACTTAATGAATTATACTGATTATATTTCTATAAAATCAAACATTAGATTTGGCAGACCTTGTATAACAGGGACAAGAATTTCAGTATATGATGTTTTAAGTTGGTTGGCAGAAGGGATGACAATACCACAAATTATTGATGATTTTCCTGAATTAAATGAACTACAGATTAAAGCATGTTTAGCTTTTGCTGCTGATAGGGAACATAAATTAAAGATTGCTTCATGATAAAAATACTCTTGGATCAAAATCTTTCATTTAAAATAAAAAAAGAAATAAAAGATGTTTTTTCTGAAGTAAAACACGTTTCGGATACTACGCTTTCAGATACAGACGACCTAAACATTTGGCGATACGCAAAAATAAATGACTTTTCAATAATTAAGTTTGATTCAGATTTTATTGATATATCTACAATTTATGGCTTTCCACCTAAAATTATTTGGCTGCGTATGGGTAATTCAACTACGGTTAAGGTTGTTCAAATAATTCGTAATAATCAATTTCTTATTACTGAATTTTTATCTAATCACGAAAATGGATGTTTAGAACTTTATTAGTAATTATTTCTAATGAATTATAAATTACACTATTCATCAATCATTAAACAAGAAGCAAAACGATTAGGCTTTGATTTTTGTGGTATTAGCAAAGCCGAATTTTTAGAAGAAGAAGCACCTAGGTTAGAAGCATGGCTCAATTCCAACATGCATGGAAAAATGGAATACATGGAAAATCATTTTGACAAACGTTTAAATCCTACGCTATTAGTTGATGATGCAAAATCAGTAGTCTCGCTATTGTATAATTATTATCCAGAACAAACACAAAATACCGACGCACCAAAAATTTCGAAATATGCTTTTGGTAAAGATTATCACGAAGTAATTAAAGATAAATTAAATGAGTTTTTAAATACACTCAAAGAAAAAATTGGTGATGTAAATGGACGAGCTTTTGTAGATAGCGCTCCAGTATTAGATAAAGCTTGGGCAAAAAAAAGTGGTTTGGGTTGGATTGGAAAAAATGCAAACCTCATTAACAAACAGCAAGGTTCCTTTTTTTTTATTGCAGAATTAATTATTGATATTGATTTAGAATACGACGGACCAATACAAGATTATTGTGGCACATGCACGAAATGCATTGATGCTTGCCCAACAGAAGCAATTGTAGAGCCATTTGTAGTTGATGGAAGCAAATGCATTAGTTATTTAACCATCGAATTAAAAGAGGCTATTCCAAATGACTTTAAAAATAAAATGGATAACTGGGCTTTTGGCTGTGATGTATGTCAGGATGTTTGTCCGTGGAATAGATTTAGCATGCCACATCAGGAATCTCAATTTAATAACCAAACTGGCCTGTTAAATTTAACTACCCAAGAGTGGCATGAAATAACGGAAGAAACATTCAGTGTCATTTTTAAACATAGTGCTGTAAAACGAACCAAATATAAAGGGCTAAAAAGGAATATAGAATTTATAAAAATAAATAGCTAAAATGTCACATTAAATTAGATTAAGATTTATCTGTTAAAAATTGAAATATGAAAGGATATAAATTATTTTATTTTGTAACATGCTATTATTTAGCGTCAGTAATAGTAATGCCAAAAAATACATACGGTCAAAAAACAACATTACGATTCGATAAATGGACGTCGGCCGAATTAGCGTCTGCAGCAAGTTATAGAGGATTAGAGTATCTTAATCCAATTGATACTGCTGTTTTGTTTTATTGTAACCTCGTTCGCATAAATCCGCAATTGTTTAAAGAAACCTATTTAGCTAGATTTTTGGAAAATGATAAATTAGAAGATCTAAAAAAATCGCCCTACACAATAAGTTTGTTGAGTGATTTATCAAAAAGAGAAAAAGGCAAGCCGTTTTTTCCTGATAGAGATTTGACTAAAATAGCTAGTATTCATGCGGAATTTATGGGGAAAAGGGGAAAAACAGGACACGATAATTATGATAAACGATTTAAAGATGTGGAAACGAATTATAGTGCAACTGGCGAAAATTGTTTTTATGGGGATGATAATGCATTAGAAATTGTAATCGAACTTTTAATTGATCAAAACATTTCGAGTTTAGGACATAGAAAAAATATTTTATCTACGCGGTTTAATTATTTTGGTGGATCCTCAAAACCTCACACGAAATATGGATATAATTATGTGATGTGTTTTGGAGATAAGGGCGTTATGCCAACAAAAAAAAGAAAAAGATTTTTTTTCTTCTAAATGGATGATATTCTAAAACTATTTACGGGTAAAGAAAACTAAAAAAAATATTTAACGCATCAATCTCCAGTGCATGCAGCATCAATATAATCTTTTTTAGCATTAGGATTATCTAATACTTGAAAAGACATAAATGGTTCTCCAAATAGTTTACAGTACCTCTCAGGATTTTTTTCTTTTGCTTTATGCAAAGCCTCGCTAAAAGTGCGACTATAAAATTTCTCAGGTAAATGCGACGCAATTGAAATATAGCTAAATAATAAATCTTCACTAACGTTTTCTTCTTTCAAAAACGGCTCAAGCATAGTGGATGAAAATTTATAATCTTTCCCTCTTGTAAATGCAAAAGCTAATTTTAATGCATTTTGCCAACTCGCTTCTTTAAAATTATAAAACCCTTTAATTTTATTTATACAGACTTCAATCTGTGTTTCAGCTTCCTCTGCAGTATCTAAAGATTCAATAATTTTAAATTGCCACTCAATATTTAAGCCGTCAACTAACTTCTTTGAAATTTTACTTTTATAAAGCCCATCAATTTCTTGCTGCATTTTTCCTTGTTGCTCTTTGGTTCCAATAGTTGAATCTAGTTTAATACTGCAGAAGATTCGATTAAATTTTATAATATTATTTGCGGCATCTAATTTTTCTAATTTTTTAAATTCAGCGTAATCATCTTCATCTGCAATACTCCCGTTGGCTAAATAATTATAATACAATTTATTATTTAACAAATTACTGTACTTAACATCAGCAGGTACTTTTAAACTATCTATCACGTCATCTGAATATTTTTTATTTATTTTTTGTTTATGCGCATATTCCAAAATTTTATATGCTTGTGCTATTTTTTTTTCTTTTAATGCTTTTGCAAAGGACATTAATGTAAATCTTTGTTCTTTATCGCCGCTAACATCGTAAGTTACATCTAACACAATTTGAGCAAAACGTTCTCTAGTAAAAACAGGTTCTAATTCTTCAATTAGAGCTGCATCAGCATTTATTTTTTTTATAGCTTTTTCTTTTCCCAATTTTACAATATCAGCATATTTACCATCCTCCATTTCTAATTCAAATAATGCCCACGAATCTTTTGTTTCAATGTTAGGCGTTATTTTATTTTGTTGCATACTTTGTAAAACTTTGGTAACACTTTCAGCGCGTTTACGTTGAAGTTTAGAATTTGCATTTGCATCGCCTTCAATTGATGAATAAGCATAAATATATAATCCATCAATCATAAAGTCGGGCTCATTTAAAGCCTTAATAAAAGGCGCAATATCTTCAGATTTAAATTCTGATTTATTTTTCTCAAATGGAATTACAAAATTTAAAATTGAACTCTCAGATTTGGGCTCAAAACCGGGCTTTAATCCTACTGTCGAGTCAGCAGGTATAATACCTATTGGAGTATTACTTTCTTGATCGCCTTTTTCTAGATAGGAGCGGGTAACTGTTTTACAAACATGCCCATCTTGAACGATGATCAAATTTAATTCATAAGGCCCTGTGATTTTGGAGTTAAACTTACCCATTTCCAGTTTCAGCTTATTAATTTTTATCTTTTTTTTAGATTTAGGATCAGGTTTTATTAAATTTTTTGCAAACACATTATCTTTAGTTATTACCTTTTGCATAATTCCCTTGTTTTGAAAATTATTATCTATAATATTATAATTTGGCTTTTCGTATTGCGATCGTTGAACAATGTCAACAGCTAAACCATCTTTTGTTTTCTTTAATAATCTTTTTAAATCTTTTAGGTTGGCATACTCCAAATATATTTTTCCGTTTTCTACTTGCAGTCCTTTTTGGAGTATATCGTAATTTTTCCATTTATCACAAGTTTTACAAGATTTTGCATCGCCGGTTAGTAGTTTTTTAGATTTAGTATTAAAAGGAACCGCCAATTCTTTTTTCATTTTAGCTCCTGTGTTAAAACTATTATAGCCTCCTAAAACTGCTGTAGCTACTACTTTTTTACCATCCTTTTGCATAACGCAATTGATGCCAATTAACATGTATTGCGCTTTCAATAAAATTTCCTTATCTTTTTTATTATTTTCCCAACGAGTCCAAATTACTTTTGCTACTTCAGTTGTTTTGTAACTTTCGCGGCCTTTTGTAACTGGCGCAATTATGGTCAGTTCCTCTCCTTTTTTTGTTCCGCCTGCTTTTACTAAATTCTTTTTTACTTTGTCCGGATCTACTTTTGCTGCGCCTGATTTTGAGAATTTTTTCGCATCAATAGCAGCTGCATTAATTAAAACATCGTTAACTTCAAAGGTATCTAAACCATTTTTTATTCTGAATTTATTTAGTTCACGAATAACAATGCTTGGCAAATCATCAATATTAAAATTTTCTTGAGCCTCCGAAAATGTAGCAGAAAATAAAAAAATAAATAATAGTAATGATTTTTTCATAATCGACATGTTTAGTATTTTAACAAATATTAAAAAAAACCGCCTAATTTCTAATTTTAGAGTATTCACAAACTATTAACAAATAGTCCTTTTTGTACAAATTCCATGAATTCAAAATCAATGATTATATTCGTAAACCATAATAAATTGAATTTTTACAATGAAAAAAATATTGATTGCTAATAGAGGTGAAATTGCTTTGCGTATTATGCGCAGTGCCAAAGAGATGGGTATCCAAACTGTTGCCATCTATAGTGAAGCTGATAGAAACGCCTTATTTGTTCGTTATGCTGATGAAGCAGTTTGTATTGGTCCACCACCAAGCTCTCAGTCCTATTTGCAAGGAGATAAAATTATTGAAATTTGTAAAGCTTTACAAGTTGACGGTATACATCCTGGATACGGATTTTTATCTGAAAATGCTGATTTTGTTAGAAAAGTCCAAAAAGCGGGCATCACTTTTATAGGCCCAAGCGCTGATGCTATGGATTTAATGGGCGATAAATTAAGCGCTAAAGCAACAGCAAAAAAATACAATGTACCAATGATTCCTGGCTCTGAAGGAGCAATTAGTGATTTAGTTGAAGCTACAAAATTGGCCAAAGAAATTGGGTTTCCTTTATTGATAAAAGCTTCGGCAGGCGGTGGCGGAAAAGGAATGCGTTTAGTTGAAAAAGAAAGTGAAGTGGAGGAGCAAATGAAAATGGCCATTAGCGAAGCAATATCAGCTTTTGGAAATGGCGCCGTATTTATTGAAAAATATGCTACTGGTCCGCGTCATATAGAAATACAATTATTAGCTGATAACTATGGAAATTGTGTTTATTTATTTGAACGCGAATGCAGTATTCAGCGTCGTCATCAAAAATTAATTGAAGAGGCCCCATCATCTGTATTAACGCCCGAATTAAGAAAAGCCATGGGCGAGTGTGCTGTTAATGTTGCTAAAGCTTGCAATTATAGTGGTGCTGGTACTGTTGAGTTTTTATTAGATGATAAGTTGAATTTTTATTTTTTAGAAATGAATACGCGTTTGCAAGTTGAACATCCCGTATCTGAACTGATAACGGGATTAGACTTAGTGAAAGAACAAATAAAAGTAGCTCGCGGAGAAAAATTATCATTTACTCAGGATGATTTAAAAATAAATGGACACGCAATTGAAGTGCGTGTTTGCGCTGAAGATCCTACCAATAATTTTTTACCAGATATTGGTAAATTAAAAACTTACCGAATTCCAAGTGGAGTAGGTGTGCGAGTGGACGATTCATTTGAAGAAGGAATGGATATTCCAATTTTCTACGATCCAATGATTGCAAAATTAATTGTCCATGGAAAGGATAGGACCGAGGCTATTGAAAAGATGTTGAGGGCAATACAAGATTATGAAATTACGGGAGTTGAAACAACCTTAAATTTTTGTGCATTTGTATTAAAACATGAAGCATTTGTAAGCGGAAAATTTGACACGGGATTTATTCCTAAATATTATAAGCCAGAAATGTTAAATAAATCAAATTTAAAAGAAGAAGAGGTGGCCGCTATTTTTGGTGCCTTTGTAGCTTCTAGTTCAAATACTAAGCCTATAGAGCAACAAACTTCTTTAAAAGAAAAATCTAAATGGCGATTAAATCGCATGTAATTTTAAAGGTAACCTTAAGGTTACCTTTTTAGTTTAATGTATTAACAATAAAATGCGACTCGTACATACTTCAACTATAAAACTTTTCAATCTTATACCAGTAATAGGCTCTTTAAATCGTATTTATAAATTTATAGTTATCTTTTTTTTCTGTTTTTATTTACCTGCTAATGCGCAGATAGGAGATGATGAAGTGGTGCCATCAAGTAAACCTAAAATTCTATATAGAATTTGGGGTGAAATAGTAAATGGTGATACAATACCGAGCATTCGTTTACCTGAAGTTTGGGTATATGCCGATTATCCGTATAAAAATAAAAAACAATATGAAGCCTGGAGTAAAACTAAATACAATGTAAAAAAGGTTTATCCGTATGCCATTTTAGCGGCAGCTAAATTAAAGGAATATAATGCCGTTTTAGAAAAAATTCCAAATGAGAAATTAAGAAAGGCCTACATGAAAACGGTTGAAAAAGAACTAAAAGCAGAATTTGAAGAGCCTCTTAAAAATTTGTCCATGAATCAAGGTAAAATTCTATTAAAATTAATTGACCGAGAAACTGGAAACACAAGTTACGATTTAGTTAAAGATTTAAGAGGTGGTTTTCAAGCTTTTATGTGGCAAAGTGTGGCGCGGTTATTTGGCAGTAATATGAAATCAGAATATGATCCAACTGGAGAAGATATAATGATAGAAAGGGCCATTAAATTAGTGGAAGCCGGGCAATATTAAAAACGCTATTTTTAGTAATATTAATTTTCTGATTCATAGTATTATTCAACTTTCGTTTTTGTTTATTCAATGAAAACAATATCTTTACCACCGAACCACTAAAGGTTTATTTATGTTCTATAATTATGACTAAAGTTAAATTTATTTCGATTGCATTTTTTGTATTACTTGTCTTAGGAGGTAATGCTCAAAACATAAAAGATGAAACCGTTGAGTACCGTTATATTAAATTACCGCTGTCTCCGTTGCCATCTGCTATAAAAAATTATCAATCTTCTATTTTTGCTCCTTACGAGGAAGAAAACAAAAAAAAGAAAGCTGAATATGATGTCAAACAAAAAGCAGCTGAAGTGATTTTTCAAAAAGAAAAAGATGCTTACCCAGCAAAAGTAAAACAAGCTGAAAATAAATTTAATGCTGAAATGGTTGAATGGAAAAAGAAATCATTGGGTGAAAAGGTAATTGAGAAACAGATACTTGGAGAAAATAACAAACCAGTTTTATATACACCTTCTCCACCATACATGCAAAACGTTCCGCTGCCAGATCTTAGAACAAGCTATGATTATCCAGTTTTAGCCAATTCTTATATCATGTTAGATGGCTATACAAATAAAAATGAAAATCCAATTAAGATTGATGTCACGATTTATGGTTATGATTATACTGAACCAAGACAACTATCGGAACAAAAAAATGTTGCCAGTTATGCAAATGGTCAAACTTCCACTAGTATAGTAAATTATTACCATACTGAGTTTTCATACCGCCACACCATGTCAGTAAAAGTAACAGCGCCCGATGGGAAAGAACTATTTAATATAACGCCACAAGAATTAAATTCCTATAAAATTTTTAAAACACCTGCATCTACCGCGGGAGCACCAATTAATTCGCAAATGTTAGTGAAAACATACGAGGAGAAGATTTTACAAGAAAATTTGACCTTAATTAATAATTTAGTTAATGATAAGATTGGATATAGAAGAGTATTAAGGAAAGTTGAATTAAATTATGTAAAATCAAAAGATGAAACTTATAAAGATTTACTAATTGCATTTAATGATGCATCATCTGGATTAAAAATTTTAATTGAAGATGAAGCTAATGCTAAATCAAAATTAGAAAATGCCATAAATTTATGGAAGACTGCTCTTCTAGAATCAGATCCTAAAAATAAAAAAGCGCGAATTGATAAAGATGTTACGATTGCGATTTATTTTAATTTACTTGAATGCTACTTTGCAACCAATAATACTGCTGAAGCCGATAAGATAATGATTGCTCTGAATTCAATGGACATTTCATCGTCAAAAAGAAAATTAAAGGATGATTATGAAAGTTTGTTTAATGATATAAAGAAACGAGCTTTGACAAATAAATAATTATAAAAATTAAACATAAAAAAAATGAAAAAAATAAATAAAATACAAGTAGCTCTGCTTATTGCGATGTCTATTTTTAAAATTAACGCGCAGGTTGTAACATTAACAAAAGGTGGTGAATCAAGCAGCAAGCAAGCAATAGGTAGTGAAGCAGTAAACTTTATTGCTAATGGCGACCACTATTTTTTTGAGGTTTATATGGAAAGGGCAATGATGAATTATCGTCTGCAAAGTTTTGACAGCAAGGGTGGTTTTTTAACAAATACCTTGTTGGACGTAAACGTTGGTGTTTTTAATAATTCCTTTAGCATAGATCAAGTAATTGGTTTTGGAAATACTGTTTATGCAATGGTTGAACATTTAGATAAGCCAGCTGGAAAAAATACGTTATTGGCAAGAGCTATAGATAATGTAGGAAATGTATCAGCAACTGAAGTAGAAGTGATGTCTATACCTTTTGAAAAAACCATGAATTCAGGATTTAATTATACTTCAGTATCTCCAGATAACAAAACAATGGCAGTTGTAGGTGAAATGATTTACGTAAAAGATCAACCAGCACAATATAAAATAGCATTGTTTAATCAAGGCATTAAAAAAAATAAAGAAGGTATGATTACAATTGCTGGAGAAAACACTAAAAATAAAAGTATTTCGCAGATAGTTGCAAATGATGGAACAGTTTATATCATTAAAAAAGGTATGACAAAAAAGGGAGAAATTACTTTAACTGTATATCAATGGTCGGCAGAAAGCCCATCTGATTATAAAGAATATATTTTAGAGGTTGTTGAACCAAATCAGTTTTACAATTATACGTATGCTGTAAATACTAATAACGAATTAATAATTAGTGGTTTGTATTATGAACGTAAAACCTTTTCTGTTGGCGAAAAAAAGGCAGTTGGAGTGTTCTATTTTACCAATAAAGGCAAAAGCGAAAAAGTTTTTAAAACCTTTGCATTAGATGCACAAGTGGATAATTTAACAGCGCGAAAATTATTGATTAACGGAAATACATTATTTTTAACTGCTGAACAATATAAAGTAGAACGCTTGGACCCGCCTCCATCGGCCGCAGGATCAATGTCTACTTTTGAATACCATTATAATTACATTCATAAAAGTGAATTTGTAATTGCCATGGATAACGAAGGAACAAAAAAATTCCAATTAGAATTAAATAAAGATTTCACAGCACGCGATTTTGACAAACCATTTTTTAGTTCATATAATATTGTAAACGGAAAATTAACACTTGTGTATAATGATCAAGCAAAAAAATATGTAAAGGATGATTATAATTTTTCATACCAAATTCCGGTATTAGTTCAAATCACCAATGATGGTTTGATGCAATCACCAGTAATATTTAAAAATGAACTCAAATTAGAACAATATTACATTCTAAATCCATCTTACTCGCTTCAAACGGCAAATAATCATATTTCCTTTTTAATGGGAAATAATCAAACTGTTAAATTTATTGATTTTAAAATAGATTAAAATAAAAAGATGTAATAACAAAAAACCGCTCACTAAAAGTTTGCGGTTTTTTTATTTTAAAATTGAGCTCTATTATCATAATTTTGCCTGTTTAAGAAATAATAAAATGTATATTTATTTGTAAATAAATTTAATGATGATACCCAATAAAATATGGCACTCCAGTTTACTAATAATTTGTTCTTTGCAATTATTAAGTCAAAATGCTGATAGTATTGCTTTACGCAAGCACTTTAATTATTTTCTTACAAAAAGTAATTGTTATAAAAACTTAGAATTTTTAAGCACCAAAATCGAAAGCCGATTGAGTGGCTCAGCTGGTGCAGCTAAAGCTGTTGTATGGGCAAAAAAAGCAATGTACGAAGCCGGTGCTGATACGGTTTATTTGCAACCTTGCATGGTGCCACATTGGGTAAGAGGTGAAAAAGAGATGTGTTCTTCTGTAAATTCTAAAACGAAGCAGAAAATAAACTATTCAATTTGTGCATTAGGAAATTCAATTGCTACTCCAAATAATGGCATTTCAGCACCTGTAATTAGTGTTAATAGTTACAGCCAATTAGATTCATTGGGAGAAAAAAACATAAAAGGTAAAATTGTTTTTTATAACGTGTATTTTGATCATACGCACTTGAGCACAGGAACGTGCTATGGAGAAACTGTAACGTACCGTTATTCTGGTCCAAGTAAAGCCGCTAAATATGGTGCCGTTGCTACCATTGTTCGTAGCATGAGTTCTATAAATAATAATTTTCCGCATACAGGTGTAATGGGTTATGATACAACTTTAACCAAAACAAAAATTCCAGCATGTGCCATTAGTTTTAGAGGAGCCGATGAAATGTTAGCACAATTAAATAAGAGTCCAAACCTAAACATCTATTTAAAAATGAGCTGTGAAATGCTTGAAAAAGAATTATCTTATAATGTTGTTGGCGAAATAAAAGGTTCTGAAAAACCACAGGAAATTATTATGGCTGGTGGGCATTTAGATGCTTGGGATAATGGACAAGGTGCTCATGATGATGGCGCTGGAGTAGTGCAGGCTATTGAAGTTTTGGCGATGTATAAAAAACAAAACATCAAACCAAAACATACTATACGAGCCGTTGCTTTTATGAACGAAGAAAATGGAGGCGCTGGTGGTAAAGCCTATTTTGAAGACACTAAGAAAAATAATTTGAAACATATTGCTGCTTTAGAAAGCGATGCCGGAGGTTTTTCTCCCCGTGGAATTGCTGTTGACACAACCAATGGAGCATATAAAAATATACTAAGTTGGAAGTCTTTATTAGATCCTTACTTTTTACAATTTATAAAAAAAGGAGGTCACGGCGCGGATATACAATACTTAAAAGAAATTGGTGTTCCATTAATTGGTTTTGAACCAGATGGCCAAAAATATTTTGATTATCACCACACTGCTGATGATACCTTTGACAAAGTAAATAAACGAGAATTAGAATTAAGTGCAGGTGTTATTGGCTCTATCATTTATTTGATTGATACAAAAGGTTGGTAAACAAATAATGCAAATTAAAACACATAGTAAAATAAACAGTATGAGATAGAAAATGTTGTTTTTAAACATAGATCGCTATTGTTAAAAGCGAAGATTCTATAACCAACTAAAAACACTAAAATAACCTATTTTTATATGTGGTTAAAATTTAACAGTACAGATTGAATAACACTACTTTAGAATTATAAATGAAAATCCCTCAAAAAATACTTAACACATCTGCTCTCGTTTTCGTTATTGCATTTTCAATACTTTGTGCTTTTAAGATTCAGGATTTGAAATTTGATTACGATTTTGAAGCCTTTTTTCCCAATGAAGACAATGAATTAGAAGTTTATGAAACACATCGTCATCGATTTGAATGGGATAATGAATTTGTACTTTTAGGTTTAGAAAACAAACAAGGAATTTTTAAAAAAGAGTTTCTTAAAAAAGTAGAAGCGCTCACTACTGATTTAAAAAATATGCCTTATACAGACCGAGTGATCTCTCCAACGAATATTAAAAATATTTCATTAAGTGGATTTGCACCTGTTCAAAAAAGATTACTGCATATTGAAGATGAAAGTTTATATAAGGACGATAGTATAAATATTTACAATACACCTGAATTAATTGGTTCCTTTTTTCCTGAGGACGCTAAATCAATTTCCATATTTATAAAAACAAAAGAAGGCTTAAGTAAAATTAAAAGTGATAGTTTGGCAAGGGACATTGAAAAAGCATTTACTAAATATAATTTTGATGAAATACATTTTGTTGGAAGAATTGTTGCTCAAGACGTTTATTTAAAAAATCTTGAAAAAGAATTTGTTTATTTTTTAAGTATCTCATTTGTATTGGTTATCTTATTTTTATGGCTTTCATTTAGATCCATCTACGGAATCGTTGTGCCTTTAACCATCGTTATCATTTCTATTTTTTGGACTTTGGGAATTATGGCAATGCTTCATAAATCATTAGATATTATGACGGTAATGCTACCTACCATGATATTTATTGCAGGTATGAGCGATGTGGTTCACTTTTTCTCGAAATATTTTGAAGAGTTAGCAAAAGGGACAGAGAAACAAAAAATATACCCATTAATTTTAAAAGAAGTAGGATTTCCTACCTTCTTAACTTTAATTACAACGGTTGTAGGATTTTTATCTTTACTGTTTTCAAGTATTAAACCTATAAAAGATTTTGGTATTTATACTTCTGTAGGTATCATTATTGCTTTTTGCTTGTCCTACACGCTTTTACCAGCATTGCTCTATTTTTTTACACCTAAAAAATTAGTATCGGTGCATACGCATGATAATAAAACATATAATGTAATGCGGAGTATTTTGTTTTGGATTTTCAGAAATCAAAAAACAATTGTAATAACGTCTTGCTTATTAGTTGCCCTTTCAATTTTTGGCGCCTATCAGATTAAAGTAAATAATATACTATTAGAAGATTTGTCGGATAATGTAAAAATAAAACAAGACTTTAAGTTTTTTGATAAACATTATAGCGGAGCGCGACCATTAGAGTTTGCCGTACAAATAAAAAATAAAAATAAAACTGTTTGGGATTACGATATCATGAAACAATTAAATTCGGTAGATGAATTTATAAAAAAAGAATACCATGCTGGTTTCATGTACTCGCCTGCAATGCTTGCAAAAAACATTAACAAAGCCTTAATCGACCAAACATCAGGCGAATCGTCATTTCCTAATCAGGAAGATTATGAAGCAGTAAAAAAGCAATTAATTGAAAACAAAAAAAACAAAGACATTAAACGTATCATAACAATTGATGGACGTTATGCTCGCATAAATGGTAAAATAAATGATGTTGGAAGTATAGTTGTTAACGAGCAAAATAAACGTTTTGAAGAATTTTTACAAAAAAATATAAACTCAAATGATATAGAAATAAAAATAACGGGAGCGGCACATTTAGTTGATAGAAATAATGAATACATGGTAAGTAACATGACGCAAGGTTTTTTATTTTCGATTATTGTTATTGCATTATTAACTTATTTTTTACACCGTAGTTGGCGAATGGTGATTGTATTTATTTTACCAAATTTTATTCCTTTATTGATTATTGCCGGTATTATGGGTTTTGCAGGCATCGAATTAAAATCAGCCACTTCATTAGTATTTAGTATTGCTTTTGGCGTTGCTACTGATGATACCATCCATTTCATTTCTCGATTAAAAATTGAATTAGGATATGGTAAATCATTAATTTATGCCTTCAAACGTACTTATTTTGAAACAGGAAAGCCAATTGTTTTAACTACTTTTATTTTGATGGGTGGTTTTATAAGTTTAATGGTCAGTGATTTTCAAAGCACTTTTTATTTTGGTTTCTTAATTTGTATCACTATCATTATTGCAGTAATAGCTGATTTTTTTCTGCTACCTGTATTACTGTTTTGGTTATTAGGAAATAAGAAAAAAAAATAATCTTATGCAAATTACATTAAGACCTTGGCATATAAATGATTTAGAAAGTTTGGTTAGAATTGCAAATAACCGAAATATTTCAAAATATATGGCCGATTTATTTCCGCATCCTTATACTTTAGAAACAGGAAAAGCGTTTATTGAATTTGCGACAATAAATCTTAATTCGAAAATTTTCGCAATAGAATTAAATCATCAGGTTATTGGAAGTATTGGTTTGCATGTGCAAGCTGATATTTTAAAAAAGAATGCTGAATTAGGTTATTGGATTGGTGAAGAATATTGGGGAAAAGGAGTGATGAAAGAAGCTATAAAAAAAATGGTTGATTATGGTTTTGCTCAGTTGGATATAGTAAGAATTTTTGCCAGAATTTATGGAACTAATATTCCGTCACAAAAAGTTATTGAAAAATCACATTTTAAATTAGAAGCAAAATTCGAAAAAACAATTTTCAAGAATAATGAATTTTTGGATGAATTGATTTACGCAATTAGAAAGTGAAAAAGAGAACACAGATCATGCTGATTTGTAATATTGTATATGATTTTTATAAATAGATCCTAATTCAAAAAAAAAATGGGATTCAGATTTATAATTACGCGATTATGCATATTTAAAGAGTTTTTTAGGAAGAACAACGTAATAATTAACGTAGCATTTCCCATAACACAATCCCTATACTTACCGAAACGTTAAAAGAGTGTTTTGTGCCAAATTGAGGTATTTCTAAACATGCATCATTTTGAATAATAAATTCCTATTATAACCCGTAAACTTCGGTGCTAATAACTAAAGCAAGGAGTTGCTTTATATTTTGTTTAACGATTTTTAAAAATAATATCGAATAATTTATATTATTTGTCTTATAAAAACTAAAATTAGACGTATTATTATGTTGTAAAAAACTTTAAATTATTAATCAAATAATTGAAAATCAAGTATTTAATATGTTTATATTAAATTTAATAGATTGTTTAACTTTTTTTATATAATTTTAATATAAACATGTGGAGTTCAGAAACCACAATAAAAAACGAGGCGGTTTCTGAAAAGCCTTTAGAGTAAGTGAAATTTTAATTTTTGATTATGGAAAACTTAACACTTTTAATTATGATTTTACCATTATTTGGATACATTTTATCTAAATGGTTAAACGAGGAACCGAAAGGACTTATGAAATATGATTTATTGTCGACAACAGTAAGTCAAAATCCATCATGGCATTTACCACTTGTTATTATTGGATTGTTAATGTCATTCCTAGTCAATTTAGTATTTTATTCTATTTACGCAGTTATGTTTAGTCTTTCAAGATTCACAAATCTTTTAAAGTGGATATATGTGAATATTTTGAAACATATTTTTGAAGTCATTAAAAAAATTATTTTTATGATAGCAGAAATTGTAGTTATGCTTATCAAAATTATAATTTACTATTTAGTTACTATGCCGCTTGATATTTTAGTGATTGTAATTAATGCAGTTCCATCCACTTTAAATTGGAGTAAATATTATAGCACTTTTAAAGTTTTTGCAATTGGATCTGTTGTTGCTGGAATTTTAGTTTTTGTTGGGCATTTATCAAATACTCCTGAAATTGGATCGATAGGTGGACCCTTTGTTTTTGTTATTGCTTTAACATGGATAGTTGGTTTAGTTTCTTTTGGAAATCATGAAAGTGGCAAGCGAGCAGCAATGTTTGCGATTTCTGTTATAGGTGTCATACTTGGAATAACTGCTTTATTATTTGTAACTAACCAACTTGATTCAATTACCAGTTGGGGTGGTGTTTTTGCTGGTCTATTGTATGCTCCTTCAGTGTTATCTATTGCATTAGTTTCTCTTTTGTTAATAGCTGTTGCTTTTATAACAAATGTTGGCGCTGTATACATTAATACAGATGGTTCTAATTTAAATTTTACGGAAAATTTAAAAGGATGTGTTAGTCAGTCATTTAATAGAAGTTGGGCTTTTTTATTACAACCGATTTTGGCATTTTCTATCAGTGCAATAATTGTTGCAATACCTTACATTCTTTTAAATAATAGTGCAACTATTTTAAAAGATAAAATTGTAGCATCTTCTTTATCATCAACTGGAAAATCACTTAAAATAGAGATTGAAAAAAATGTAATTCCAGAAGATATTATAACTAATAGTGAAATTAAACAAGTTGTTTTTGATTCAGCGATTATTAACATTGGAAAAAAAGTAGAATTAGAGCGAAAGATATCAGAAAACAAAAGATACTCTGATTATCTTTCAAATGCTATCAATAGCGGTATAACTTTTGGTATTGTCCCAGTTTTAGGAGCAGAAGATATTCAAAATGAAATTAATAAATCTATTGATGAAAAAGTTTTGATAACAAGTAGCAAAACCGAAATACTCAAAAACATAAATAATGAAATTAAAAATGAAAAAGAATCAGCTATAGCAAATAGCGATCCTTCGCCAGAGGCAGCCGCAATTTCTGCAGAACGCCTAAGTAAATTGAAATTGATGCTTGACCGCACCGATAAATGTATGAGTGCAAAAATTACTGCAATTGAGGAAAAAATTAATTATCAACAAGGAAACTCAATGCGTTATAATTTAACTTATTTACTATTTTTATTAGCTGGAGGAATTTTAAGTGCTGTTTTAATTGCATTAATAGCTAATATTTATGCGGCAAGCGTTATGCCAGTTTATAAATTATGGAAATCAAGTTTTCTGGTTGAAAAAGTTAATGAAGCAAGAAATAAAAATGTTTATCAACCATGGGTTGGTTTTATTCTTTTAGGCTTATTATTATTTGGATTTGCTGGATTTGGGAGTAAATCTTTAAGTGGAATAATAAAAGTATTTAAATCAACTGCTACAGTGCAAGTTGATACTTTAGGAAATGAAACTTTAAATCAGGTTTCGGATGATTCAATGGCCGCTGCAGAAAATGAGTTAAATACTAGAGCTGAGGAAGATGCAATTGCTGCTGCTCAAGCGCAAGCAGAGGCTGCTGCTGCATATCAAATGATAACTGATTCTATTGCTGCTGCTAGTGCAACTATAGAATATGGTGAATAGTATTTTATTATCTACCATTTTATTACTTTAAGGAATTTTCAAAAAAAAGTTATAACCCCTTACAATAATTATTGTAAGGGGTTTAGTTTTTAAAAATCAATATAATTTCTGGTTTTTTAATTCAACGGAGCATTTCCCATAACACAATTCCTATACTTACCGAAACGTTAAAAGAGTGCTTTGTGCCAAATTGAGGTATTTCTAAACATCCGTCACTTTGATTAATAATTTCCTGATCTACGCCATAAACTTCGTTACCAAAAATTAAAGCAAGTGGTTGGGTTGGCTTTTTAAACTCGTTAAGCATTATTGAATTTTTAGCCTGTTCAATTGAGGCTATATAATAGTTTTTAGATTTTAAATCGTCAAATGCTTGCTGAGTTGTTTTAAAGTATTTCCATGTAACTGTTTCGGTTGCTCCTAATGCTGTTTTTTCAATTTCAGGTTTTGGAGGCGTTCCGGTTACTCCACATAAATAAATAGCTTCAATTAAAAAAGCATCAGCCGTTCTGAAAGCAGAACCAACATTGTTTAAACTTCTGATATTATCTAATACAACAATTATTTTATTTTTTTCAGAAGACTTAAATTCATCAGAACTTAAACGACCTAAATTATGCATGCTGAGTTTTTCGTTCATATATTCTGTTTTTTTAACACAGAGAAACTGAACTTTGGAGTTCACAGAGTTTCTGATGAAGTTTAAAATAATGTATTATACGCTTATATATTTAATAATAACCTTTATGCTCTCCCAAACTCTAAATCTCTGTGATTGAAATTTACTGCAGATTAAATCTCAAACTAAATCCAGCATTAGTATTAGCTGTTGGAAACGAATTAGAAGTTTGTGGAGTAGTTCTAATCCAATCATAAAAAAATCTTAAATTAATGGCTTGTGTTAATTGATAATCCAGTGCCGTTTTAAGTGAGATAATATTTTGTCCTCCTGTTGGAGTGCTAATTTCATCAACAATTCTTCTAATAACGGTTAAATTTTTTCTGTACGATAAATCCATTTTAAAATTTAAATCACTTTTAACTGGCTGACCTTTTATTTTAATTGCTTTAATTACCAAATTCGGAAAACGATAGCCGAATCCAACAATGTATTCTTGACCTTTGGTTTCAATAATTTGAGGCCCAGTAATATTTAAGTTTACAGTCTTATCTTTCTTAATTTCAAAGTTGGCTAATAATCCTGGTTTTTTAAATTTAAAATCAAACTTTATTAACGGACTAAATTGCTCTGATATGGTAGCTCCTTGAATTGTATATTTTGGATTAAAATTAGATGATTGCTGAATTCCACCAAATACAGAATTTTGAACAGGGACTCTTGATTCTGAATAGCCGTCATTATCATTATCCACAAATAATAAGTTGTTTGCAAATCCTCCAATCGTGTACATCGATCGATATGAATGTCTAATTGTAATTGATTGAAAGAGTTTTTTCATAAACTTCAGTTTACCTAATCCATCCCAACTTGCAGTCCAGTTTGGTAAAGGAATTTGTTTAAACATTTTGTCGGTTCCTACACCTTTTACTTTTCTGCCTGTATATGCCTCATGAAATGCTCCTAATAATACATCTTGTTGAGTGTTACTGTACCCATCATAATATTGTCCACCTTTTCCATCAGGCCGAGCATCCTTTATTGATACTGCGCTATTAGTTGATGCTAATTCTCTAGCCACATCTTGTCTGATAGCTAAAAACTCTTCAAAGAGTAATGAAGTACCATCTTTAATATTTCCCTTATCTACAAATGATTTTCCTAATGTAAAAACGCTGATACTATAATTTCCGGTATTATTTGGAGTTTCAAATAAATAACCTCTATTGCCATTTTCTCTTTGTAGCGAATCGTAACGCACAAACATGGATTCATTTTTGCCAAATGTTTTTGTTCCATTTAATTCAATTTTTAAACTACCATGCGGTTCAATATTTGCTCTGTAAGTATAATTTTGTGTATTGGTTGTAGTGTAAGGTAAACTTTGGTTGGAGTTTTTAACTAACCAATTATTTTCAATAGATTTTCTCAAAATACTATCATTAGAACCACTGATAAATCCGAAACCTGGAGCAAAATTCTTACTGGCATCCATTCCCACATACTGTGAACTAGGAAAAAAACCAGGTAATGCTGTTCCTTTTGTATTTTGATATGAAACAGACACTTGCTTAATCATCATAATTCCTCTTGCTAAAAATTCCCCAAGATCTTTAATACTGCCACTTTCATTTTTTGTTTTTGCTGTATCTTTTGCAGTGCTTACAGCAGTTTTGCTTTTTGAGTCTTTTGGTTTTCCGCCACCCGTATTAATTTTTCTAAAATAAGGGATTTTATTATAAACAGTCGTCATATTAAATGTGCTATTTAAATTTTGCGTGTTAGTGTTTTGAATCGTGTTTCCTATAGACTCTTGTGCAAAAGGTCTTCTTGTCCAAGTATATGTTGTACTATATTTTGCCGTTGCATTAATAAAATCAAAAATGGGAATTTTATTAATTGGAATTTGATAATTAATATTTGATGAATGCCTATACATTGTTGTTGTTCCTAAACCTATTAAATTTTGTTTAATGGTATCTTTTTCTTCTTTGGTATCAATTATACCTTGCGGTTCTAAGATACGTCCATCGTTATTTGCTGTAAAATCAAATTTTAAATTTTTTGTAAAATTCCATTGCGTATCGTAAGACCTGGTAATATTAAATGTTTTATTAAATTGAGTTTGCGTAAAATTATCAGTGCTTCCTGTATAAAAACTTGTAATATCTCTATTAAGCAATTCGCTGTAACTTCTGTTAACATCCATGTTAAATCCTAATCTGCTAGGAAGCGGTGTTAAATTAAAATCTTTAACCAATGCCATCCATTTATTATTCAAAATTTTTGATTTTGTTTTTTTAAATGGAGTCCAAGCTTTGGCTGTAATGGCATAATTGTATGACACAGCGCCTCTGTATGTTTTTAAAATACTATGGTCTATATTTACGTTTCTTCTAGTAACTTCATTATATGCGTATGTAATTGAAAAATTTGAAACATCCCATGGCATTGGCTTAGCACCCTCCTTTTTAAAGCCATCAATGCGTACATTCGAAAAATTATATCCTTTGCGAATAGTAACATCCTGAGCATTATTTTTGATTTGCTTTTGCAATTCCGGATCAATATTAGGATTATCTATTTTAATATCTGGATCGTAAGGACTAAACTGAGGTGTGATTTTAGTTTGACCATAAGCATAATAAACGGGTAAATTAACTTTCCATTTTACCGGAAAAAACTTGCCTATTTGAAATGTTGACGTTGCATCCCATTGAAAATTTGTTTCTCTACTACGCTCACTGACTTTCTTTTCAATACTTCCAAAAAACGGCTTACTATAGGTTGCTGCTAATGAAACTTGTCCTAAATCTGCCAATTTAGCCTGAATACTTCCTGTTGTGGCCCAGCCTCCTTGATTCACAAAATCAGTTAATCGAAGCTCATTTACCCAAACTTCTACACATTTAGGTAAACCTCCATCATCCTTTGGATTTCTGATACCAACCATCATGTTTTTAATGCTTGCTAGGTTCGGATTTCCAACTACCGTTATTTTGTTGCTTCCATCGTATTCAGTATATGGTTTTTGCATAGACACTAAATCAATGCCTGAATTTCCATTACGATTAATTTTTACGGAAGTGATTTTTTCAAAGTCAATCACAAACTCATTATCTGTTGGCCAAACACCATATTTTCCGTCATCTGTATTTGGATCGTAATAACCTTTCGGAGTTAATTTTACAGGGATTTCATATTCATAATAGTTATTATTATAATCTGAACCTAACCTAACAAAAACCGTAACATCGCCATCGTTTAAAGGGTCAAGTCCCAATTTTTCGGCATGCATAAACAATTTCATTTTTTTAAATGAACGCACATCAAGTTCAGTGTTTTTTACAATTGCTCTGCTATCTCCATCTTTTAAGTTGCAAGTTCTTAAAGATAAGGCCTGCTCATTAAGTAATACTAAATTGGTAGTTTGTATATTTTGTTGCTGATTAATTCCAGGAGGAATTACATAGTTTACTGGTTCTTTAGCTCCATTTTCTTGAAGACTCACTGCAGAAACGTCAAACGTTGTGGTGTTATCATCGTTTGCAATGTATTCGCCCGGTTTTTGTAAATCAAAAGCATATCTTCTCCAATCACTTCGCACTAATTCCATTCGGGCAATACGGCAAACTACTGGTTTATCAAATCCTTTCATAAATACTCTCATAAAACGAATGGAGTTAAAGCCTTCGATTTCACCAACAGATTTTTCAAACTCAGTAACAGGAACTTTAAATTGATACCATTTTACTGATTTTTGAACACCGTCAATGTTTGTTGCACCATCTAAAACATTTACAATATAATTTTGACCAACATTTGCAGGACTTAAATCTTGAGGAGAAATTTTAATTTTATATTGGTAATAATTTTCGCCCTCACTTAAAGTATTATCCCTGTTTACGTCCTCAATATTTGGAATGTTAGTGGCTGAACTAGGAATATTTGCATCAGGATATTGCGACTCAGTAGGCGAATTACCTTCGGCATTATTAAATTTTTTATAACGATGTAGGGTATTTCCTTCTAACTCTGGTAATCCATCATAATCACTACCTCTATGAAAATGGTATTTATCCGAACTTGGATCAACATTAACAGTTTCATTAACTATTGGACCTGATGCAGCTGCGGATAGCGCTGTGATAAAGGGCAAAAATTTTCTTCGCTCAGCACTATCTACTAAACCATCATAACCAGCATCTTGATAAGGCCTATCATCAGGGGCAGTAACAAACGAATTAATAATGGATGGCAGTGAAGGCGCCCTTCCGATAGTAGATTCAATAGTTGGTAAATTTGCATTTGCTCCATCTGGCTTTCCGGGTAAACCATTTTCATAGCACATTTTGCCATCCTTCACTACATCTTCGCTAACATTCCCCAAGTTGATGTACATTTCGCCACTTGGCTTGCTGTTGGCATCCATATCAGGATACGTCGTGTTATTGTAATCACTATTAAAAGGATCCATCATCCAAAATTGAATGTACTCGATATTAGCCGCTTGAAAATCATTTGTTTCTAACCTTCGCATAATACCACCCCAACGCGATTCAGGATTTGCGAGGCGGCCTGTTGATGTTACACCACTTGAATAACCTCCCAGAGGATTCACATCATAATTATATGGACCGCGTTCGCTAGGATAGAAGGCTAAATCTAAAACGGATAAAACTACTGGTTGCCCATTTGCGGGAGTTTTACTAGGAAACAATTCTGTTTCTAAAACTTGACGCATAAAGTTATTAGTATAAGTTGCCTTATTTACATTTCCTGGTTTTACGCTGTTGCTTATAACACCATGATACAATGGATCAATGTTATACCAATTAAACTGAGCTCTGTTTATGCCGGATTTTATATCATCATTAAATGTAGCTTCAGGAAAAAGAGATGGTTGATTTTGCGGAATACTAGCTAAAGACCAAGCTTGTGGACTTTTTAAATCAATTAAAGAAATACTTCCTTCAAAATCATCAACGTATGAATTCCCGTCTTTACCAATTGCTTTTGCAACGCCTGGTATTAATTGAGCAAACTCTCCTCTTGTAGTAATACTGCTCATTTCTTTGGTGTTAATTAAAGGAATCTTATCAATTAAACGCGTTAAAAAAGGAACATCTGTTTTGAAGTTATAATCAACTCCCCAAATAGTATTTGATACGGGTTCGTCGCCAATATTAACCTTTTGGGTAACAGGCTTTTCACTTAAATGCAATAATGTTCCTCCTAAGGTAAGGTCCTTATTGACTTTAAAATCTAGGCGGGTTCCAAATAAACTTTTTTGTTGCACATTAAACAAGGAATTACTTTCGGTACTTACTTTAATGTTAGCACCTGAATTTAAGATGCTTTCATTTATTATTTTTACGCGCCCTAATGTATAATCAACTGTATAATCAACATTTTCGGCTAATTGTTGTCCGTTGGCGGTAACTTGCACGGCACCTTGAGGAATATTTAAAGCATTTAACGAAATTTCGGAGCCAGATGCTGATTTGTATTGCCCCTTTATTTTAAATCTATTTTTTTCAGGTAATTGTTGTGCTACAGTTCTGGTAGAATCATATAGTTCTTGATAAATATACTTATTGGCTGTTGGAAAATCACTTGAGGAAAATTTACTTCTTAAGTTTTCGCCAAAAGGTTCTTTGGATGATAAATAAATTCTACCATTATTAGGGTTTATGGTATAATCCTTAATAAAATCATATACGCCATCTGCAAAAGGATCACCATTAACACTTAATTTATCAAGGCCCATTGTTTGAACTAATAATTTGCCGTTTACACTTCCAAATGGAATGTACGGAATATCCACACCTGTTTCAATATTGTTATAGTATATATCGCACTTAAAATCGGCGGAATTTAAATTGTATGCTCCTAAGGAGTAAACGTTTTTCATCATTAAATCCCATGTACTAAATTTAGGACTTGTAATAGAGCCGCTTTTTAATAGTTTTAAATATAAAGGACCTGTTGTAAATTGATCGGAAAATTCACCAACTTGATATACTTTACCATTGTAGGTGTATTGATAAGCTACAGCAATAGTTTGATCATTATTGATAGATTGGTTGATTGATAAATATCCAAGGCGGTTATTGTATGTAAATTCTGTAGGACTTAATTTTCGGGCATTGGAGACATATTCAACTTGCGGCTGTATTTGTTAAGATACTATATAAACTATTTGCGCCATTATGCGGTTGCACGCCTACACTATCAACAATTACATAATTAGTATTTGGTTGGCAAGTAATTGAAGCGTTATTTAAACTGCTGTTTACATGAACGGCGTCTTCCCCTAAATCTGCAAATGCAGCAATACCGCGCACTTGATCAGCACTACCAGTCTGGTTTGTAATATAAACCTCTACTTTAGTAATAATAATTGGTGTATTAACGATGGGTAAGGTGGTCATCCACTCATCATAATTATCTCTAAAATAATGACCCATAAAATAATGTTTATTGACCTCATAATTATCGGCATTAACATTAAAATACATGGTTTGCGCACCACCTTGCACATTAACTTCTTGTTTTTTACCTCGTTGTTGCGAGAATAAAGCAGTAGCCGTTAGTCTGCCAAATTGCAATTGAGTTTTAACACCAAATAAACTTTGGCTACCTTGTATTAATGAACTATTTAAGGGTAAAGTAACATTTCCAGCTTCTATTTTTTTTATGATTTCATCCTCGTAACCTGTATACTCTAACTTCATTTGATTTTCCCAATCAAACGATGCTTCGGTATTATAATTAGTTGTAATTTTTAATTTGTCTCCAATTTTACCTATTAGGTTTAATTGAATACGCATATTAAAATCAAAATTGGTTACTTTTTGCTGTCTTTGTGGAATTGCAGGATTTAACGTTTTATTTCTGTTTAAAGCAAAAATTAATTCGGCCGTACCAGTGGGTTTAATATCCACTTGATTGCCTCCAAATATGCGATCAAAAATTTCGCTGTTAATGGTTAATTTTGGAATTGTTCCTTTTTTACTTTGATTTTGAAGGTCTTCTGCTTTGATTTTTGATTTCCAATGATTTTTAACGGCATCCTTAAATAATTGATCTTGGTAATCATTAAATTCCACATAAGTTTCAGGTCTATAATCTATATCACCAATTTTTTGGGTAATATCATAATTGCCTGTTTGTGGGTTATAAGTTGTTTCTGTTTTAATATTCGATGGATTGCTCAAATACAACCCACTTTTATCATCAAAATTGGGTTGCCCCCCATTATTATCGTTAAATTTATAGGGTAAATCATCCTTTGTAACAATAGGCGAATCTGCTTGAAGTGCATGTGTAAAAAGGAAATGCGGTTTACTTAATGGCGCATTTTTGGCCTTTGAACCAATAACAACGCTCATTAATCCTACCGACACTGAACCTACAAGAAGAAATTTTACTAACCCTTTTACCACGCTTTAAATTACATATTTTTAAGTGCTGATTTTATCAACAGTTCAACATTATCAGTAGAAATACCTTGCTGTTTTGTAGCTTTTTCTACAGCTTTTTCAGCAACTAACTTAGGAAATCCTAATGTAACTAAAGCCATTAACGCTTCTTCCTTGTTTTTATTGTATGATGGGTTTAAAATTTGTGCTATGCCGCCCTCATGTTTGCCCATTTTTCCTTTCAAGTCAACCACAATTCGCTGCGCTGTTTTTTCCCCAATTCCCTTAATACTTTTTAATAAAGCTACATTTGCTGTATTAATGGCTCCTGCTATTTCGGGAGCCGTAAGCGAAGAAAGCATTAAAATAGCGCTTCCGCCTCCAACGCCCGATACTGAGATTAACTTGCGAAACAAATCTCGTTCTTCCATGTCGGCAAAGCCAAAATAACGCGGATTATCATCTCTCACATAAACACTTTCTACAAATAATTTAGCCATTGGTTTACCTTGAATTTGGCTATAAGTAGTAAGTGATATTAGTAGTCCGTATCCCACGCCATTGGTTTCAATAACAGCTATGGCAGGATTTAACTCGGCTATTTGCCCATTTACATAAGTAATCATAAGTAGGTGTGAAAATACCATATTTTTTATAATTTTTGAAAAAAAATCAGCAAAATGGTTGTAATTAGTAATAATAATAAATAATCAAGTGGAGTGTTAATGGCAGCAAGGTATTATGTTGGGTAATTTGCTTATTAATTATTGAATCTTAAGAACGAATTGTTAAAATCTTTTTATTTGCAAACTCATCTATTTTTAATTTTTTTTAATTAATTGTTATATTTGTGTAACTAAATTATAAACAATTTGGAAACAGCTTTAATAATTTTACTCCTTTTTGGAGCCTATTTATTAGGATCAATTCCTACGGCAGTATGGTGGGGCAACAGATATTACGGTATTGATGTACGAGAATTTGGAAGTGGGAATTCTGGAGCTACAAATACATTTAGAGTATTGGGTAAAAAAGCTGGCATACCTGTTTTAGTAATTGATATTTTTAAAGGAACGGCCGCTGTTTTATTAGCTCATTTTGCTCCTTTTGTTTTTGATACCAACGAATTTGTTAATTTAGAATTAGGATTAGGTATTGCTGTTTTAATTGGGCATGTTTTTCCGTTATTTGCCGGATTTAGAGGCGGAAAGGGCGTAGCAACTATTTTAGGGGTGGTAATTTGTTTAACTCCTATTACAAGTTTACTTGTTTTGCTAGTTTTTATGATCGTTTTATTATCAACCCGTTATGTGTCAATATCTTCCATGACTGCGGGTTTAAGTTTTCCTTTTTTTTTAAACATTGTATTAAAAAATCAAAATCAAATTCTATTACTTTTTTCTGTTTTTGTGGCAATTTTGCTAATTATTACGCACAAAAAGAATATTTATAGGCTGTTGAAAAAGCAGGAAAGCAAAGTTGACCTTTTTATTAAGAAAGGTATAATCTAAAAAAATCCTTTTTATAGATTATTTCAGAAGTCCAAATTATACCATTTATAAGTAATAGATAGTCCAAGCAGTTAGTCACCCTGAACTTGATTCATGGTCTCTGAGATGATGAATAAAGTTCAGCATGACCACCATAATTAGACCATGTAATAAATGTATTTGGTATTATACTTTTAATTTTTGTCCAAGGCGTAATACCTTAGTTGGCTTGATGCCATTTTTTTTGCAGATTGCTTTAATAGTTGTGCGGTTTCTTTTAGCAATACGACCTAATGTATCACCCTTTTTTACAGTAATAGTTTTGCCGTATTTTGATTTTGACCCACTAACACGAGATAAATTTAAATCTCTTTTTTGACGGCTGTGCAGCGCTCTTAAATCATATTTATTTTCAACATCTGCCTTCGTAATCATGCAATCTGTTTTCTTCAAATTGCCTGTTGTAAAATCAATAAAATCTTCTGCATCAATAGCTTGTCCTAAATAACGCATTTCAAAATGCAAATGCGAACCAAAAGAGTGGCCAGTATTACCTCCTAAACCAATAGTTTTACCGGCTTCAATATTTTGCCCGGTTTCAACCAATATTTTTGATAAATGCGCATATACGGTTTCTAAACCATTTTTATGTCTTATAATTACCACGTTGCCATAACTTCTGTTAAGTTTTGCAATTCTAACCATGCCATCAAATGCAGCTAAAACGGTATCTCCAGTTTCTAAGTCAATATCTGTTCCGTAGTGAGGTCGTTTTTTTCTCCAGCCAAATTCTGAAGTTACATTTCCGGCACTAGGCAATACAAAACCACAATCTGTAGGTTCAACTAATCTTAAAATAGCCGAATCTTGCTTAAAGCTTTCAGAAAATGAATAGGGGTGAATAACCGTTGTATCCCAAGATGAATATAAGTCATTGGAAGGAAAAGCTAATAAAGAGTCAACTTCCTCTTCTACATGCTCAGGTTCCTCTGAAGAAATAGCTAACATAAGCGGATTTAAAGCTACTTTACTAGTATCATCTCTCTTAACATTTTTCTTTTTTCCGTCATCCTTAATTGGTTTTTCATCCGGATTTACGATGTTAAAACTTGAAACAGCTTTGTTTTTTGAAGCAATTGGAACAACAGCACTTAACATTAGTGAAGATCCCATCACTAACAAAAGAGTTGCTATTTTTTTTATTTCCAAAATTGCTTTTATTTTCAAGTGCCACAAATATGTCATTTATTTTGTAAAAAGCAAGTGTTAAATGCTGTTAATCAAATGTAAGTTATTAACAATTCAGTCAAATTACAGAACTAGAAGGTTTCTTAATCACTTAATTTTAAATAAGATAGACAAATTCACTATAAAATTACGAATTAATGAGAATGTCATAAGCAGGAATATCTTGCGTTGCTTTTGCCCCGTCTTTTTCTATTTTTAAGAATACATGCTGTAGCCCGTTGCTCAAAAGTATGAATGGAACCTGCAATTTGATATTATAACGCATAGCCTGATTAATGGTTAGTTGGTCAATTTTAATTTTTGGAGCTTTACACTCAATCATTAAAATTGGTTTTAAGGTTGAATTGTATACAATAATATCTGTTCTTTTCTTGGTGTTATTTAAAGCTAAT
>JBIKOX010000080.1:0-11890 GCA_044357775.1 Bacteroidia bacterium
CAACGAGTTATTTTGATTCAATAAAACTGAAGCAAGAAGTTAATTCGCAAGATAACTTTTCAAAGTGGATTGCTTTAAATTCCTAGCAAAACTTAATTATTTTAATAGCAATCATTTTTACATTAATAAAAATAAATTATGGAGGAAAATAATTTTACTAGCAATCAACCAGCTGATGGCTCTCCAAGTAAGTCAGAGTTTTTAAAAGTACTGTGCATACTAAGTTTTATTTGGTCGGGATTATTACTACTTATTTTATTTTTATGTTTAGTATTCAGCAGCTATATATTTAAAATTATTCATCAAATATTAAATGGCGAAATTGCAATGCCAACACTTGATGCCAAGCAGGAGGAAGCGTTGCAATCATTTATCCAACTTGGGCAGGGTAAATTTATTGGTGTTGTCGCTGCTGTTATTATTTTTTATATGACTTCGGTTTTAGGTGTTTTTAAAATGTGGGGGTTGCAAAAATCGGGGTTTTACATTTATGCCATCGTTAATTTGTTAGGAGTTGGATTTGATCTTATGTCTGGATCTTTTTTTGCAGCAATCATTTCAATATCTTTTATAGCCATGTATTATACAAATTTAAAGCAACTTAAATAGCGCTATTTATAGTCGCACAATTCGAAAACAATATTTTGTATATTAGTTTGTAATCAAAATTTACGATTAGGAATTTTGATTTGGGAAACTGTTAAGTTTGTATAAAACAATCATAGTGGGAAAAATGTGGGGGAAAACCGAAATCAAAAAACCCTAAACTATTGCTAGTAAAGGGTTTATGATTTTGAGTGGCGGAGAAAGAGGGATTCGAACCCTCGGTACGGTTACCCGTACGCATGTTTAGCAAACATGTCCTTTCGGCCTCTCAGGCATCTCTCCAACTCAAATATAAAAAATTGAGGAAACAAATGTAACGATTTTTTTAAACTATAAAAACTTATTGAAAAATAAATTTAGAGCCCATTTTAATCATTGAAGTTTGAGCATATAAATTAGAGATAGCAATTAAATACAATAAAAGTAATTTATAAAAGAGATTAAAAATTAGTGCTATTATATTCTATTGCACAACTAACTTTTTAGTAACTAATTTTAATTGCTTACTATCCTTAATTTGTATTTGAATTAAATAAATGCCTTTGCTAAAATGCGAAATATCAATTTGATTAGTTTTATTAAAAGTTGTTCTCTCAAAAACTTCTTTTCCAAGTAAATCATAACACTTAATTACTATTTCAGTTAAGCTATTATCTTTAATGGTAATGGTAATTTTATCTGATGATGGATTTGGAAAAACAATTACATTCTCTTCAGTAAACAATTCTTTAACATTAACCTGATTAACATTAGTGGAATTAAAAAATGCTAAACCCCCTGCATAATTGCCTAAAAATAAATCGCGTTTACCATCATTAGTAATATCTTCATAAAAAGGAGCACATCTTGGTCCTTCATTAATTAAAAATAAAGTTGTATCCACCTTGTTAAACGTTCCAGTTAAATTTGCATCAATATTATCGTACAAATAAATATTCCCAATTTCGCTGCCAACTAATAATTTAGTAACTCCCAATTCGGTAAACATAAAAGGAGTGCTATAACCCGTTAAAGAACCAATACTAGTTTGCCTTACATCAACCCCACCAAAATTGCCAGTTTGCAATACAAAAGCAGGATTTGTAGCTGAACCTGTATTTGAATAGTATGCAATTTTACCGTTTAAAGAACCTAAAAGTAAATCTAAAGTCCCATTTTTATTGACATCAACTAATTGAGGATAAGCAAAATTACCAACATCAATTGTTTTATAATTACTGACGTGATTGCTAAACTGAGCTGCAGTTCCAATAGGCGCTATATTTTCAAAATAATGTAATTGTCCATTATTATCTCCAATAATTAAATCCTTATCGCCATCATTATCTAAATCACCAAATGTTGGCGACATAGAATAAATATTATAAATCGAAAGTGATTGATAATCTCTTGTTATTAAAGAGAAAGAAGGTGACGCAGTAGTTCCGATGTTTTTATAATAGGCTAATTTTGATTTATTAGTATTTACAGTATAATAACCCAAATTACCTACAATCAAATCTTTTTTTCCATCGGCATCAGCATCAAATAAAACGGGATAAGCTCCTTCTCCCAATTCTATCATATCTTCTTGTAAAAAATTCTTTTTCTGAAAAACAAAATTAACTGTTGGCGTAATAGACGCATTTTTATAAAGCCAAACACTTTGATAATTTTCTGAACCACCAATAGCATTAGGACTGGCAATTAAATCCTTAAATCCATCATTATCCACATCCAAATTAAATGTACAAGGAAATGAATTTAATTTAATCGTTGTTGTACTTGCTTTATTTGGATAATTTGGGTATAGTAAAGTAGTGTCGCCAATATGCGCATTAGTTGAATTGCCTTCGTTTTCTGTAAAAAAAACACTACTGCAAGAAATATCGCCCAAAATTAATTCCTTATCACCATCACCGTTCCTATCGAAGCACATAATGCAAGAGCCCGAATGCAAAGGTTTGCTTAAACTATCGTTTAAAATATTCTGATACAACTTCATAAAAGGACATTGATTTAATTCAACCTGACAATTACTTTCTTTTATATCACCCCAACAATCATCAACCATATCAAATACCAAACTATCAGAATGACCATATAACTCATGACTCATATTTTTGTGATATTCAATTTTTACTCCAAAAACGGAGTAAGTCAAAATATCCAAATCTCCATCATTGTCAATATCTATAATACCTGGCAAAGCAACCGAATTGCAATATAAATTAGAAATACTTGGAGATCCATTAGGATTATAATCAGTCATTAGCAAAGGTTTAACAAGATTGAATGTGAAATTTTGACCAACAGTATTGTTTTTATAAACCTTAATGCCACCTGTTGTATATGTAAAAATATCTGATCTACCATCATTATTGTAATCAAAAAACAAAGCCCATTCCTTTACTTCTGGAAATTGATTTTGGTGATTGTAGTCATGAACATATTTTGCTTCTCCAGCAGAACCCGTATTTAAAAAAGTTCGTACTCTACCCCCTGAACTGCAAATCTTATCAAATGCCACAATATCCTTTTTCCCATCTAAATTCAAATCAATTTGTGTAAACGAACTAAAATTAATTCCTCCAGCCCACGGCATAGATAAACGTTCATTTGATTCAAAAACAGAAATAGTATCTCTGTAAACAGTGTTTTGCGAGAAAATAACTCGCGCAGATAGCAAAAAAATAAAAAAAATTCTAAAAAAACTCATGGCGTCAAAAATACAGATTATAACTTAAATAAAAATGCTAACTACTTAATTATCAATATTAAATTTATTTGTTTTATATAGTCTATAAACATATATTTGCAGCCTTAATTTTTAGATTAAAAAAACAATTTTATGCAAAACAAAGGTGCCATTAAAATTTTCGCTATACTTCTAGCGCTTGCTTGTATTTTTTATTTATCTTTTACTTGGGTTACTCGAGGAGTAGAAACTGAAGCAAAAGAATATGCTGAAACACTATCTAGCTCTGCAGTAGTTCAAACAACTGCAAAAAAATATGCTAACGGCGATGCAACAAAAGAACTATTTTATGTAGATTCTTTAAAGGAAAAGCTAGTTGATAGATATTTAGATTCTTTGAAGAATCAGCCAGTGTATGACTTATTAGTAGCAAGTTATAGTTACGAAGAGTGCAAGAAACGCGAAATAAACCTTGGTTTAGATTTGCGTGGTGGTATGAATGTAACTTTAGAGATTTCGGTTGCTGAAATCATCAAAAATTTATCAAACAATAATCCAGATGCAGCATTTAATCGTTCAATAAAAGATGCTCAAGATAATATGGGTGTTGGAAACAACGATGCTTTTTTAACTTTGTTTGCAAAAAAATATAAGGCAAATGCGCCTTCAGGTCAATTAGCGCCTTTATTTCAAACGATTGAATTAAAAGGAAAAATAGCCTATAACGCTACTAACGAAGAAGTAATTGCGTTTTTAGGAACCAAAGTTGAAGAATCAATTTCTAATTCTGAAAAAACATTCCGTTCTCGTATTGATCGTTTTGGTGTTGCTCAACCTAATATTCAAAAATTAGGAAATACTGGGCGCATCTTAGTTGAATTACCTGGTGTAAAAGACAAAGAACGTGTTCGTGAATTATTACAAGGAACCGCTAACTTAGAGTTTTGGGAAACTTATGATAATGCTGAATTAGGAAACCTATTGATCGGTGCGAATGATAAATTATCAAAAGTATTGTACCCTGACTTTAATGTAAAAAAGGATTCAACATCAACTACTGATACTATTAAATTAGCAAATAAATTAGTAGCAAAAGCAGATACTACAAAACAAAAAGTTGATTCGAGTGCAGTTTCTGCAGTTAAAACGTCATCAACTGTGCCAACGTCATTAGATTCATTTAATTACCGTTTTCCACTAATTTATGTAGGAAATGTACCTTGTCCGTTAAAAGCTAATGTGTCTTTTAATCAGCAAACTAACCAACCTGAGCAATTTTTACCTGGACCAGTTATAGCGCGTGCCTACAGCAAAGAAGATACGGCTAAAGCAAATGCATTATTAAAAAATCCTGTGTTAAAGTCATATTTACCTAATAAATTAAAATTTATGTGGGGATCAAAACCAGAAGAAGTTAAAAATGAAGCTGGTGAAGTTATAGGATCTTATTATGAATTATATGCTATAAAAATTACAGACAGAAGTGGTAAAGCTGCCATGTATGGCGATATCATTACTGATGCTCGTCCAGATTTTGATGCGCAAAGCGGTGGTCATCCTTATATCAGTATGACTATGACTGGTGAAGCTGCTACCAAATGGGCAAAATTAACAAGAGATAATGCGCCGCAAGGAGATAAAAAAGGACGTTCAATTGCAGTAGTAATGGATAACATGGTTTATTCGGCACCAACAGTAAACGGCGAAATTAAAGGAGGTCAATCGCAAATTACCGGAAATTTTACCGTTGAAGAAGCAAATACATTAGCAGCGGTATTAAGTGCAGGTAAATTACCTGCTCCTGCTAGGATCGTTGAAGAAAGTGTTGTTGGTCCTACATTAGGTCAGGAAGCTATTGATTCAGGTTTAATGAGCACTGTAATTGCTTTATTAGTGATTTTAGTATTCATGTATATGTATTACAATAAAGCTGGTATGGTCGCTAATATTGCATTGGTTGCTAATATGTTCTTTATTATGGGAATACTAGCTTCAATGAATGCAGTATTAACACTCCCTGGTATTGCAGGTATAGTATTAACAATTGGTTTAGCGGTGGATGCTAATATCCTTATCTTTGAGCGTATTCGTGAGGAATTATCGCTTGGAAAATCATCTGCAAATGCTATAAAGGAAGGTTTTAAACACGCCATGAGTTCAATTATTGACTCTAATGTTACATTGGCAATTCTAGCAATTATCTTAATGGTATTCGGTTCTGGACCAGTTCAAGGATTTGCAACTACCTTATTAATTGGTATTGGAGCGTCATTATTCTCGGCTATCTTAATTACTCGTGTGATTTTCGACTGGATGTTAGATCGTAAAATGGAAATTCCATTTGATAATAGCGCCACTAGAAATTCATTTAAAAACGTAGCATTTAACTTTGTTGGTCGTCGTAAAATCTATTATGCTATTTCAACTACAATAATAATTTTAGGAGCTGTCATGTATTTTGTTCATGGTGGTTTAAAATTAGGTGTAGATTTTAAAGGTGGTCGTACTTACCAAGTTCGTTTTGAAAAAGAAATGAATACAGAAGATGTAAAACAATCATTAAAAACAGCCTTTAAAGACGCATCATTAGAAGTTAAAACAGTTGGTGGAAATAACCAAATGAAAATTACTACTTCATATCGTGTAACTGATAATTCACCAACCGTTGATACAGAAGTTGAAAACGCATTAAAGGATGGATTAAGCACTTTAAAAGTGAAAAACGAGATTGTTAGCCAACAAAAAGTAGGTCCAACTATTGCAACAGATATTTTATATGGTGCTTATGCAGCTATTTTATTTTCTTGTTTAGTAATGTTTATTTACATCGTTGTTCGATTCAAAAAATGGCAATATGGTTTAGGTGCGGTTGTTGCATTATTCCATGACGTGCTAGTGGTATTATCATTCTATACAATTTTAGATGGAATTGTTCCTTTCTCATTAGAGATTGGTCAAGATTTTATCGCAGCCATCTTAACCGTTATGGGTTACACTATGACTGAAACTGTGGTTGTGTTTGATAGGATTCGTGAGCGTTTAACTGAAAATGAAAAAGCAGATTCTACAGCTGAAGAACGCAATACACTTATTAATTATGCTTTAAATAGCACCTTAAGTCGTACTATCTTAACATCATTAACTGTGTTCTTCGTATTATTAGTAATCTTCATTTTTGGAGGAGAAAGTATTAGAGGCTTTATATTTGCTTTATTAATTGGCCGTATCATTGGTACATATTCTTCATTATGTATATCAACTCCAATTGTTGTTGATTTCGACAAAAGAAACTAAAAACTTATAACAATTTTTAAGCGCCCCTTCCGAAAGTTGGGGCGTTTTTATTTAATAACAGGCTTACTAAAATCTCAATTTCGTTCGTACCTTTATACTTCATGATTTTAGAACGCTTATCGCTTATCAACTTTAAAAATTACGACGAAGCTCAATTAGAATTTTGTCAAAAATTTAATTGCTTTGTTGGTAATAACGGCATGGGTAAAACTAATTTATTAGATGCCATACATTATGTATCATTTTGTAAAAGCTTTTTTAATGCAGTTGATAGCCAAAATATAAAATATGACTTACCGTTTTTTGCAATTCAAGCATGGATAAATAAAAACGTAGAAACTCATGAAATTTTTTGCGGCGTAAAACGTGGGGCTAAAAAACAGTTTAAGCACAATAAAAAAGAATACAATCGATTATCCGAACATATTGGTTTGTATCCTTTAGTTATGATTTCACCTTCTGACATTGAATTGATTTGGGATGGCAGCGAAGTAAGGCGTAAATTTATGGATAGTATTATTTCTCAATACGATAAAGTTTATTTAGAAAAACTAATTGCATATAACCATGTGCTTCAGCAGCGCAATGCCTTATTAAAACAATTTTATGAAAGCAGAAGCTTTGATAATATGAGTTTGGAAATTTGGGATGATCAATTAATCATTTACGGAGAAGAAATAATAAAATTACGTACAAACTTTTTACAAGAGTTTATTCCATTATTTACAAAAAACTACCAATTTATTAGTGGAAATAATGAGGATGTAAGTTTAGATTATGAATCATCAATTAAAGATTTGTCTTATAAAACAGTTTTATTAGCTAGTTTATCAAGAGATAGAGCTTTACATTATACTACAGTTGGTCCGCATCGCGATGATTTAAATTTTAAATTGATGGGGAATAGTTTAAAGAAATTTGCATCACAAGGACAACAAAAATCATATTTACTCGCCTTAAAACTAGCACAGTTTGAGTTTATAAAAGAAAAAAAATCAACTAAACCATTATTGTTATTAGATGATATTTATGATAAGTTGGATGAAACTCGTTTTAAAAAATTAATTGAATTAGTAAGTGGTGATGAATTTGGTCAAGTATTTATTACAGACACCAACCCAGAAAGAATAAGCAAACTATTTGAACAAAATAATTCTGAACATTTAATTTACATCGTTAATAATGGTAGCATAAAAAAACATGGCTAAAAATCATAATCTCATAAAATTAGGTGATGCAATTTCTCAAATTTTTAAGGAAGAAAAATTAGATGAGAAATATAGCATCTTTGCTATTAGAAATGGCTGGGAAGGTATTGTTGGAAAAACAGTAGCAAAACATACTACCCAAATAAACTATGCGCAAGGCATCTTGTTTGTATCAATAGATTCACCAATTATTAGAAATGAAACGTCTTACGTAAAAGAGGCAATTATAGAAAAAGTAAACAAATTTGTAGGAAAGAGATTGATTAGGGAATTGGTATTAAAATAATTTGAAAATAAGTCGATGAGTCAATTCGACAATTAAAATAAAATAAATAAAAAATTAATATAATTATCACATTGTCAAATAATCTAATTGACTAATTAATATAATGAAAGCATTTAACGTACCTGAGTTTTATAGGAGCCCAATCATAAGCAAATTAAAACAATACCGTAAAATACAAGATCCTCGTAAAAAAGACAACTCTCCTACTCTAGTGGACTTTGGATCTGTTCAATTTTTAATTGCAAGGCATTTTGGTTTTTGCTATGGTGTTGAAAATGCCGTTGAAATTTCGTTTAAAGCATTGGAGGAAAATCCTGGCAAAAGAATTTTTTTATTAAGCCAAATGATTCATAACCCGGATGTAAATAATGATTTAATAAATAGAGGTGTTCAATTTTTACAAGATACTAATGGTAGTCAATTGATTTCTTTTGAGTCATTAACTCCTGAAGATATTGTTATTATACCTGCATTTGGCGCTCCACTCAACATTATCAATTTATTAGAATCGAGGAATATAAAAACAGAAGCTTACAATACTACTTGTCCGTTTGTTGAAAGAGTTTGGAAAAAATCTGAAACTATTGGTAAAGATAACTACACCATTATTATTCATGGAAAACATAGTCATGAAGAGACCCGCTCAACATTTTCAAGAAGCGACAAACACAACAAAGCTATTATTGTTAGAGATATCAATGAAGCAAAATTATTATCAGATTATATTTTAGGAACTAAATCAATGAATCAATTTAAGATTGATTTTAAGGATCGCTATTCTGAATCGTTAAATATTGAAATTGATTTACAAAGAATTGGAGTGATTAACCAAACTACAATGCTGGCAAGCGAAACGCAAGAAATAGCAGATTATTTTAAAGCAGTAATGTTAAATAAATATGGTAGTGAAAATATCAGCCATCATTTTGCTGATACAAGAGACACATTATGTTATGCTACAAACGAAAATCAAGATGCAACCTACGGTTTATTGCAAAGCGAAGCCGATTTAGCAATTGTTGTTGGTGGGTATAATAGCAGTAATACATCGCATTTGGTTGAACTATGCGAGCGTAAATTTCATACCTACTTTATTTCTTCCGAAAAAGAAATTATTGATAAAAATACAATTCAACATTTTGATTACCCAAATAAAAAACATTTAACAACCCCTAATTTTTTACCAAACAAAACTCCTATTAAAATTATTTTAACAAGTGGGGCATCTTGTCCAGATTCTGTTATTGAAGGCGTCATACACAAAATAAATAGTTTTTATACAGATATTAAATCAATAGATGAAGTGATTAAACATTTATCAAACTAACTTATGCAATTAAACTTAACCAAACCACTCGCATTTTTTGATTTAGAAACTACCGGCGTAAATGTTGGAAGCGACCGAATTGTAGAAATATCAATTGTTAGAGTAAACATTGATAATTCAACTACTATTTTAACTAAAAAAGTAAATCCTACCATCCCAATACCAGAATTCACATCAAAAATTCATGGTATTTATGATAAAGATGTTATTGATTGCCCAACATTTAAAGAACTATCTCCGCAATTGTTTCAGTTTTTAGCAAATTGTGATTTAGCAGGATTTAATTCTAACAAATTTGATGTTCCAGTTTTAGTAGAAGAATTTTTGCGTGCAGATGTTGATTTCGATTTAAGAAATAGAAAATTAATTGATGTGCAAAATATATTTCATATTATGGAACCACGCAATTTAACTGCTGCTTACAAATTTTATTGCGATAAGCCACTTGAAAATGCTCATTCTGCAGAAGCCGATACGATGGCAACTTACGAGATTTTTAAAGCTCAGTTAATTCGTTATCAAAATACCGAAGCAGAAGATGAAAAGGGAATCCGATTTAATCCTGTAAAAAATGATATGTCGGTATTAAGCACTTTAACAGCTCGTACAAAAAATGCAGATTTGGCAGGTAGAATTGTTTTTAATGATAAAGATATTGAAGTATTTAATTTTGGAAAACATAAAGACAAATCAGTAAAAGAAGTTTTTGAAAAAGAACCATCCTATTACAATTGGATGATGCAAGGTGACTTTCCGCTATACACCAAAAAAATCATCACGCAAATAAGATTAAGTATGAAATAAAAGTCATGCACGAACTAGAACCTTTTTATAATTGGCAACATTTATACATCGCTTCCGAAGATGAAGATTCTCCATTTTATGAGGCTGAGTATAGCGAATTTACATTTACTAATACAGTATACAATTACTACATACATCCACAATGGGATGATATGGGAAGCGAAACATTGTACCTAAAAATATTATTTGTTGATTATGACGAAAAGTATGCAATTATAGAATTAATTGGCGAATGGAATGATGCTATCAATAACGATATCATGTTATTAAAACGTGATATTATTGATGAACTCGCATTTCATGGAATAAATAAATATATTATCATTGGCGAAAACGTATTAAATTTTCACCATTCTGACGATTCATATTACGAAGAATGGTTTGAAGATGTGCAAGAAAATGATGGCTGGATGGCTTTTATCAATTTCAGAGATCATGTTTTAAAGGAATTTAAAACGGCTAACTTAGATTATTATTTTATTACAGGTGGAGAATTGAATGATTTTGAATGGCGAAAATTTTCTCCTGGTCAAGTATTAGGTAATATTTCAAAGATTATTTCTAAACGTTTGGAGTAATTATAATAGAAATATTTTTATGGCGTGCCCGCAAAGTGGCGGGTCAGGCTTTCGTCACTCGCTTTTTTTTTGCCCTGCGGAACAAATAAAAAGAGCTCAAACAAAGCCTCAATCCCTCACGCGGCTGTTACCTTAAATTTGAAATTAATACTTCGATTTTACCATACGCTGCGTGAGGGATGCAAACGGAAATACTTTTTTGTGAAACAAAAAAGATTGAAGTGACAGCCCGGTTCGGCTCCCGCCGGACACGCCCAAAAAAAATTAAAATAAACCAAACTATATAACATTTGTTAGTACATAAAATGCTTATTCCATTTTACAAACTATTATATTTGATATTGATTTAATAACAACGTTTTGGCAAAAGAAAAAGATATTACTACCCTCAATCCTAAAGAATATATAATTATTAAAGGTGCGCGCATGCACAACCTTAAAGGTATTGACGTGGCTTTACCACGAAATAAATTTATTGTGATTACTGGTTTATCTGGTTCCGGAAAATCATCTTTAGCTTTTGACACGTTGTATGCAGAAGGACAAAGACGATACGTAGAAAGTTTGTCTGCCTACGCCCGTCAATTTTTAGGAAGATTAGAAAAACCAAAAGTAGATTATATCAAAGGAATTTCTCCTGCAATTGCCATCGAACAAAAAGTTATTTCACGCAATCCCCGCAGTACAGTTGGTACAATTACCGAAATTTATGATTACCTAAAATTACTATACGCGCGCGTTGGTAAAACATACAGTCCAATTTCTGGCAAACTCGTAAAACGAAATACGGTAACTGATGTGGTTGATTTTGTAAACACATTATCAAATGAAACCAAGTGTTTAATTTTATCAAAATTAAACATACCAAAAGACAGAACCTTAGAAACCTATTTAGAGTTATTAAATCAACAAGGTTTTTCCAGAATTTTTGTCAATAATCAGGTAACTAAAATTGCGGAATTTGATGCAAAAAAATCAAAAAAATCAGACACGATTTTTTTATTAATTGATAGAATTGTTGTTGACATTACAGATGAAGATTTACAAAATAGAGTGGCTGATAGTGTGCAAACCGCATTTTTTGAAGGGAAAGGAGAGTGTGAAATTTTT
>JBIKOX010000081.1:0-11841 GCA_044357775.1 Bacteroidia bacterium
CGTTTGCCATTTTTTTTAGTTAAAAGTTTTAATGTTTAGAAAGCTTAGAAAGTTCTATTTAGTTACTGTTGAGTGAACAACTTTCATAACCCATTAACTTTCATAACTTTTAAACTACACAGAGAATGATTCTCCGCAACCACAAGAGCGCGCAGCGTTAGGGTTTTTAAAAATAAATCCTTTCCCGTTTAAACCACCACTGTAATCTAATTCGGTTCCCACGAGGTATAAAAAGCTCTTTCGATCTACAACTACTTTTACTCCGTTATCTTCAAATAACTGATCGCCTTCTTTTATTATATTATCAAAAACAAGATTGTACATTAAACCAGAACACCCTCCACCATCAACACCCACACGAATGAAAGTATCTACTGGTTTGTTTTCTTCTTTTATTAAATTAACAGCATGTTCTTTTGCCGCGTTGCTTACTGTTATCATTTTGTAAGTAATTAATTGTTAGTTGCTTGGCGCTTATCTTTAATTAGATTAATTCTAAACGGAGTACAAAAATACCACATTTATGGTAGTTAAACAAATTTTTTGAGGAATAGTTTTTGGCTTAAAAAGAAAGTTGAGAGATATAAAAATAGTGTTACCCTAACCTTTAACTCTGCTAAATCTTAATGCTTTTAAAATAAAATTGGGTAGTGCTTTTTTAGGATCTCTTTTTCTTAAATCTAAATACCAACCAATTTTTTTTACAATAGGTAGTTTTTTTGTTTCAACAAATTCAATTAGTGTTCCGTCTGCGTCTTCAATATATGTGAAGTGTCCTGCCGCTTCGCCCATTTCAAAACCCGCACCACCATCAATGGTAAAAGGTTGTCCGGCTTTTACGCAAGATTCTTCTAATGCCTTCATGTTTTTAATGTCAAAACATAAGTGAATAAACCCACAATCTCCCCACAAACGGTTTTCAAATATTTTGCGTGGCGTATAATCCAGTGCTTGTATTAATTCAATTTCATTATCTCCTAATAATGGGCCAAAACTTCCTTCACGAGGTTTGCTGTTTCTTAAAACAACGCGTCTGATTTTTTTTTTCGAACCTTCAACCCCATTCCAATCTGCAAACACGCCAGTTATATCACTGATTACAGTATCAAAACCTAAAACTGTTTTATATAAACCTATTGATTTCTCAATGTCTTTTACTCCAATAACTGCTCCTAATATGCCGCCTGTTGTAAAATCTTTTTGTTGATACCATGATGTTTTTTCTTCCATAATTTCAAAAACATTTCCCCATAAATCATGAATGTAAAAGTGTTTTCTGCCGTCTGGGGCGGTTGTAATGTCAGTTAATAATTTAGCCCCAAAGTTTTTTAAATGAGTATAGGAAGCTTGAATATTATATGATTTTACTTTTCCAGCATAAATTCCAATATCACCTAATTGTATTTTAAAATCAGCGCTTTGTGCTTGACGGCTTGTGTATTGCCAAATTTCGAAACCGCCACCGCCATTCATGCTAATTGCTAAAATTGCATGACGCGCATGAGGTTTATTAGCTGTGTAGGGCAGCATTAATTCGGCCATGGCCGCTTCTTCAAATATTTTTATATCTGTACCAAATGCTTTTCTATACCAATTAAATGTTTCTTGAACGTTAGTATTTCCTACTCCTAATTGCTGTATTCCCGAAATTATATAATTCATATACTGATTAAAATTGCAAAATTATAAATTATTAATTGCCATTTGACTTTATCCCCACATATTTCATCACCACATATTTCTCAGGAACAGCTAACTCTGCAGTGCAGTAGTTCAGTTTATCAGTCATTTCTTCTGGAAATTCATCAACAACAATAAATCCAACGTTTTCAAAATATTTCGGTGTTATACATACTAAATAAATTGGCTGAGTAGCCATTTTTATTCTTGCTTCAATTAGTAATTTTGCAACACCATTAAATCGTTTTTCTTTCAAAACTCCTAGTGAGCAAAACTCGTCGCATCCTTGGTGTTTTCTTATTCTTCCAAATCCAAGTAATGCATCGTTTTGTTTAGCTACCACAAACTGATTTACCTGCAAATCTCTGTTATCTAAATCAAACTCTTCAATTGTTTTTTTGATAACTTCAAAATCGCCAGGTGTAGCTTTATTAATAGTAATAGTTTTAATAGCGGTTGCATTATTAGTTACCGTAAAAGTAATGAAACAAAATAAGACTACGATTACATAAACTTTTTATAAGGCTATTTGTTTGAAAAAAGAAAAGAGGCTATACGAACTTAATAAATCTATTTTTGTAATTTTTAATACATAATAACGTTGTACAAGCTTAAAACAAAAGAAAGCACTCAATAGTACAACCATTTTTACTGTAACTTGATAAAAAAATTAAAAAGATTATCTTTGATCGCATAAAAAACCGTTATTAAAATTAAACATGGGAACTCAAGAATTATTTAATAAACAAAATGATAAAACTGTATTTAAAATCGTAGTTGGTATTAGCATACTTATCTGCATTGTTGTAGTTGTATTAAATCAAAAATTAATTCCAGTACCTGATAAATTTCCTGACTTCATTTATAAACTACCGCTGCTAAATGCATTATTAAATGGTTCGTGCAGTTTATTATTAATAGCATCCTTGTGGGCTATAAAAAAACGAAACATTATTTTACACAAGAAGCTAAACTTAACGGCATTTTTATTATCGTCTTTATTTTTAATTTCATATGTAACCGCTCATTACTTTATACCAGACACAAAGTTTGGAGACGCTAATCATAATGAAATTTTAGAACCTTCTGAATTATTAAGTGTTTCAGGAATTAGACCAATTTATTTGACAATTTTATTAAGCCATATCTTCCTAGCAGTAATTGTTTTACCAATGATCCTTTTATCTTTTTATTATGCTTTAAAAGACGATCGAATAAAACATAAAAAAATAACCAGGTTTAGTTATCCGCTTTGGTTATATGTTACAATTACTGGTGTGATTGTATATGCTATGATTTGCCCATACTATAATTATTAATTACCTTATTGTTTTAATTGTGTTTTCGGCCGAAATTTATTCGAGTCGGTTTTGTATATTTGCTAAGTTAATATGGCACTAAAACAATCCCAACATTTAAAGTTATTACAAAAGCTTTCGCCTCAACAAATTCAGTTGATGAAGCTATTGCAATTGCCAACGGTTGCATTAGAACAAAGAATAAAAGAAGAGCTTGAAATAAACCCTGCATTAGAAGAAGATCTCAGTGATTTAGAAAACGAAGTAGTTGAAAATGAATATGAAGAGGTGGACTCCACAGATAATGAAGATGTAAACGATTTTGAAGAGAAAGAAGTAGAGAAAATAGATGATGGATACGAATTAGAAGATTATATGGATGCCGGCGATTTAGATGCCTATAAATATGAAATTTCTAATAGAAGCGCTGATGATGAGGTTTTTCAGTCAGTGATTGTTGAAGGTCCTAACTTCCACTCTCAATTAGAAGAGCAGCTTGGATTAAGAAATTTAACAGACGTACAGTTTAGTATTGGGTTATATTTAATAGGCTGCATTGATGAAGATGGATATATTAGAAGAGACTTGGATTTAATAGTTGACGACTTAGCTTTTTCTCAAAATACACAAACCACAAAGGAAGAATTAGAATTCGTTTTAAAAACAATACAAGAGTTTGATCCAGCAGGTGTTGGAGCGCGATCACTCCAAGAGTGCTTGTTAATTCAATTAGAACGAAAAACAATAAAAGCTAAAGAAACTCATTTAGCTATGGAGGTTGTAAAAAACATGATGGATGAGTTTTCTAAAAAACACTACGACAAGATAATTAAAAAATTAAATATAGAGGAGGACGATTTAAAGGATATTATTACTGAAATAACGCACTTAAACCCGCGTCCGGGCGGATCAGAAGCTGATAATAAAGGACAAATGTCGGAAATTGTACCAGACTTTAACATTTCGGTTAGCGATGGTATTCCCGAATTAAGTATAAATCAAAGAAATTTACCCGAATTAAAAATAAGCACTGAATATATTGAGATGCTTAAAGAATATTCCAAAGCAAAAGAAAAGTCAATACGGGAAGCGAGTTCTTTTATCAAAGGAAAAATTGAATCGGCACAGTGGTTTATTGATGCTTTACAACAACGCCATCAAACCATGCTAGTTTCAATGCATTGCATTATGCAATATCAAAACGATTACTTTGCAAGCGGCGATGAGTCAAAATTAAAGCCCATGATTTTGAAAGATATTGCCGACAAAGTAAATTTAGATATTTCAACAGTATCAAGAGTTGCCAATAGTAAATATGTGCAAACGCCTTATGGTACTTTTTTATTGAAAACATTTTTCTCTGAATCTTTAAGCACAGAAGGCGGCGAAGAAGTTAGTACTCGTGAAGTAAAAAAAATATTACAAGAGTGTATTTCTAATGAAGATAAAAAAAAGCCCCTAACTGATGACGCCCTTTGCGCCATTTTAAAAGAAAAAAAATATAATATTGCCCGCCGAACAGTTGCAAAATATCGCGAACAATTGGACATTCCTGTTGCTCGAATGAGAAAAGAAATTTAAAGCTTTTTTATTTATTACGCCCAATAACGTATCTTTACATTCTTATTTATATAGTAAATGAAAAATATTCGTAATTTTTGCATTATTGCCCATATTGACCACGGAAAATCTACTTTGGCCGACAGGCTTTTAGAATATACTAATACAGTATCTAAAAGAGATATGCAGGCGCAAGTGTTAGATGATATGGACTTAGAGAAAGAGCGCGGAATTACAATTAAGAGTCACGCTATACAAATGGACTATGTGCATAATGGCGAAAAATATATCTTAAATCTAATTGACACACCCGGACATGTAGATTTTAGTTACGAGGTTTCTCGCTCTATTGCCGCTTGCGAAGGCGCTTTACTAATTGTAGATGCAGCGCAAGGCATTCAGGCACAAACAATTTCTAATTTATACTTAGCTCTTGAACATAATTTAAAAATTATTCCAATTTTAAATAAAATTGATTTGCCAAGTGCAGAGCCGGAACTTGTGAAAGATCAAATAGTTGATTTATTGGGTTGCGATAGAGAAGAAATTATGGCAGCTTCTGGAAAAACCGGATTAGGTGTTAATGAAATTTTAGAAGAAATTGTAAATCGAATTCCGGCTCCAAATGGAAATGAACACGCACCGTTGCAAGCTTTAATATTTGACTCTGTTTTCAATTCATTTAGAGGGATTATAGCTTATTTCCGTATTTACAACGGCAGCATTAAAAAGGGAGAAAAGGTAAAGTTTTTTAATACAGGCATGGAATACAACGCCGATGAAATTGGTGTACTGCGTTTAAAGCCCGAAGCGAGAGATGTTGTAAAAACGGGCGATGTAGGCTATATTATTTCAGGTATTAAGGAGGCAAAAGAAGTAAAGGTTGGAGATACGTTAACGAGTGTAGCTAATCCTTGTATAGAAGGTATACATGGTTTTGAAGAAGTTAAACCAATGGTATTTGCGGGCATTTATCCAGTAGATACTGAAGATTATGAAGAATTACGATATAGTATGGAGAAGCTTCAGTTAAACGATGCATCTTTAACTTGGGAACCAGAATCTTCTTTAGCATTAGGTTTTGGTTTTAGATGTGGTTTTTTGGGGATGCTGCACATGGAAATTGTTCAAGAGCGTTTAGAGCGAGAGTTTAATATGACGGTTATTACAACGGTTCCTAACGTTTCGTACATTGCTTATCAAACCAATGGAGACGTTGTAAAAGTTAACAATCCAAGTGATTTACCTGATCCGGGAAGAATTAATTATATTGAAGAACCTTACATTAAAGCAAACATTATTACCAAAACAGATTTTATAGGTCCCGTAATGAGTTTGTGTATAGAAAAGCGCGGACAAATAATTACACAAAATTACTTAACCGCCGATAGGGTTGAATTAGTGTTTGAAATGCCTTTGGGCGAAGTGGTCTTTGATTTTTTTGACAGATTAAAATCTATTTCGAAAGGATACGCTTCTTTTGATTACCATCCGATAGGTATGAGAGAGGCGGATTTAGTGAAATTAGACATCTTATTAAAAAGCGAAATAGTAGATGCTTTGTCTTGTTTAATTCACAGAAGTAATTCTTACCATTTTGGAAAAAAGATTTGTGAAAAATTAAAAGAGTTAATACCGAAACAGCAATTCGAAATTCCTATTCAAGCGGCTATTGGCGCTAAAATTATTTCTCGTGAAACCATTAGCGCTATGCGTAAAGACGTTACCGCTAAATGTTATGGAGGAGATATTAGTCGTAAACGGAAGTTATTAGAAAAACAAAAAGAAGGTAAAAAAAGAATGAAGTCGGTTGGTAATGTGGAAATACCTCAAAGTGCCTTTATGGCCGTTTTAAAATTAAACGATTAAAAAGAACAAAATTAATAATTGAAAAAAGCCCATAGAATTTATTCTGTGGGCTTTTTTATTAAATCAGAATCCTTGAGCGATGCTAGCCATAAAAACAATGTATGGAAAAATATAAAAAACGTAACTCCCGATTGCGTCTCTAATGTGTCTTCTGTTACAAAAGATAATAGCGCTATTATAAAAAACGGCCAATATAAATAATGTAATTTCTTTCTTAAAACAATTGCTGGGTAAAATAAATAAATTAAAAATATACATAATCCAAAAAACCCAAAAGCAACTGTTATAGCAAGGTATTGATTATGGCACCTTAATCTCCAAACCAAATCTAATTTGGATTTAGTTTTCTCGTACATTGTATTGAAAGAGTCTTGAATATCACCTGTTCCAACTCCAAAAACACGGTTTTGATAAACAATGAAAGTAGCAGTTTTCCAAAACTCAAACCTCATGGTTACCGAATGCCCTGAAGGGTTTTCGCCTATTTTATAATTGTAATATTCATATACTAATTCTCTCCATTTGCCAAATAAACCGCTATTTATAGAGTATTTAAAATTAGTGTTTCCGTTTTCAATAAGGTTGATTTCTTCATTTGTTAAGGAATTAACTCCAACAGAATCTTTTGTAAACCCTTTACTGGCCAAATACCTTAATATAGTAAACCGCAAGTTGTTTCCTTTTTTATCGACTCCATTATAATTTAGGGCGCTTTTATTATTCCACTCTTTTTCTAATTCTTGATCATTAAAATTTATAGTAATTAGGTTTCCGTTTTCTGCCATTCCAAAAACAGTGTCCTGTATATAATTTCTTCCATTTTTAGTTTTTAATAAAAGTGTGATTGCTGAATTATTCTCCTCCTTATCAAACATTTTCAAGCTCTTTAAAACGTTGATTCCAATGTAAACACCCGCCATTAAAATAATTAGAACTAAACTTAGAAAGATTTTTTTTGGCAACCATTTAAAACTAAGTACAAAAATTAAAAAACCTCCCGCAAATAGTAGGCATAAAAACCCCGTTGCCATTTCCAGTTTATACATAAAAAACAATAACCAAACTGTTATTATAACGCAAGTTGTTTTAATGAAGTTGTTTTTTTCTTTAATGCTTGAATACACTAATCCGATAATAGCAAACGCAACAAAAAGCGAAAAACGGATGTGCGACATAAAAACCGAAGCTTGCCGAGCGTCGATAATTATTTTCTTTGTATAACCCATGTAAACTATATAACAACATAAAGAGCTAACAAAAACGCTTAAAAAGAAAAAACCAAATAATAATCTAAATTCATTTTTATATAAAGGTTTTGTAGAGAAAAAAACAAGAGGCAATAAAAGCAGGGGTATTTTGTTTCGAAGGTCGTCTAAACCCCGTTGCACATTTTCTGTATATAACATACCAAAAACATGCAGTAAAAAAAATGAAGATAAAATCCAAAAAAATTTATTTGATTTTAATTGCTGCCACTTCCATATAAAATTCTTTTCTAACAACCAATTAGCTATTAAAATAATTTGGGGAATGCTAGTGGGCACTGTTCCAAACAACATACCTGCAGCTAAGCCAATAATTCCAAATAAAAATATATAACGATGCCAAGCGGCTGAAATCATCTTGTTTAGTAAGTTTATTGTTCAACGCAATAGTCTTTTCTTTATTGTATTTTGACTATTAAAAATAATGTTGGTTATATAATTATTATTTTATAATTTTATTATATACATTAACAAAAACTAAAATGAAAAAAACTCTACTCTCTTCAATTATGTTGTGCTCTGTTTTAATGGTTGCACAAAACAAAACATTAACAAATGCGACCCATTCAGAACCAGCGCATGCATTCAAAAAATCAAATTTACAAGCATTTAAAGGAACTAAGTTTTCTTCTGTAAACAAAACATCTAGTCAAGTTGGCTCGGCTTGGTTTAATCAAGTTGATTTTATAGAGTTAATACAACCTAATACACAGGTGTTTAGTGCGATGCATGTGTTTCCTGATTCTGCAATTATTTGGGGTTATGACAGCGGTAATTTGCCCGTTAACCCTTACATTCACAGAGCGGCAAATTATATGGACCCCTATTTTATGGCGCAGCAAACCATTATCACTGATAAATTAACAACTTATTTTTTAGACTCTGTTTCTGTTGGTTATTTATATGAGAGAAATACGGGTTTAGCTGATAACACAGCCGATTCATTAATTATTCAAGTTATTGCAGAAAAAACCGCCAATAATTATGATTTAACCACTTTTTCTTACCAAGATATTACTTATAATTATGCAACTGATAAAGTTACTATGACTATTTTAAAAAGAATAGCCGTTCCTTTAACTTATGCAGACACTTGCTCGGGTTCACTTTATAAGCAAATAGTTGTGGCAACACCAGGTATAGCAGGACAAATTAATTCTAAAAAAATTGGAACTGTTATTTCTTTTAAACCAGGTTACACATATACTACAACAGATGTTCTTCTTGGAGACGCAACTAATCCGGCAACTAAAAACATTTTTATGGTTCTTTCATCAGAACAAAATGGTTTAGCAACAGACCCTACCTATTTTGGAACATTAGCTGATTATACATCCGATATGAATATGTCATTTATTTTACCTACAGACGTTAAATATAATATTAATGCAAGTGGTTGGAATGGTTATTTTTTACCAACATATGCATACACTGCCCCATTTGCTTATGAAAGCCATGATATTGGTTATAAATTAAGGGTTGCGTCTTTACCTGTTGGTATTGAAGAGTTGGAAAAAAACGGATTTACTTTAGGTCAAAATGTACCTAATCCATTTTCAAATGAATCAATTATAAACTACCAATTAGCTAACGACGCTAAATCTACTTTATTTACTGTAAGCGATGTAACAGGGCGAATAGTTTCAACTGAATTAGTTAATTCTAATAAAGGTTCTCATTCTATAAAATTACCATCTTATGCATCAGGCTTATATTATTATACCTTGAATGTGGACGGCATTACTACTTCTAAAAAAATGATTGTAGAATAAAAATTAGTCTTTTTTAAAAACGACTCTTCGGAGTCGTTTTTTTTGAACAATATTTTTTTATTTTTGTTTTAAATTTAAATATTCACTAAAAAATTAACCATATGAAAAAAATTTACACTTTACTAGTGGCAACTTTAATCACAAGTATTTCTGTTGCTCAAAGCCCAGCTGTAGGAAGTTTAACTTCTTCAAGCAAAAAAATAACAAACGTTAAGCCTTTTGATAAAAACTCCATGAGGGCTGTAAAAAGTAAAAATGGTGCAAAAACATCTTCTATTGGTAATGCCGCTTGGTTTAATTATGGTACCGCAATTGAAGCTCTTGGTGGTTTACCAAGTGATTTAAATTCGAATTATTTATTTCCTGACTCAATGGGCTATGGTGACTTTGGAGGATCTATTTCTTCAATATGGATTCATCATTTAGCAGAGCTTGTTGATTTTAAATCTGTTGTGTTTAGTGGTGATCCAACTACTAGTTGGGTAGCCGCTAGTCCAACAGCTTCATTTAAAATTGACTCAATGTCTATTGTTTATGCGTATTCTAGAAATCATCCAGACCCAACAGTTGTTGACACATTATTAGTAACTGTGTACAATAATAATACTGCTTCTAATTTACCAGGAGCATATTTTACAGGTACAACAGCTGCCAATTACGCAACCGATACACTTTCTATTAAGCTAGTAAAATATACCCAAACAACAAATGTTATTAATGCTGCTAATAAATATGTATTCAAGGTGCCGTTAACTATTTCTGATACAGCAGTTTCTGAATACAGAGAAAAAGCATTTAAACTTCCGGTTCCTTTTTTAAATGTTGCTACAAAATTAGTGGTTGGTAGTGTAATTTTTAAACCAGGTTACACATACACCTTAACTCAAAATGTGGACGCAACAGCAAACTCATTCTTTTTTACTTCATTAGAAGAAAACGGACCTGGAACATTTCCATTTTACTTAGATTGTAATGCTAACTCAATAGCCTGCGATTTTTCCTCTTCATATATTTTACCACAAGATGTTCGTTATGGTCTTGGTGGTACTTGGAATCCTTATTTTATTCCTTCATATGCTTACACTATTGGATATGGTTTTGAACACCACTTAATTTCTTTTCACTTAACGGATGATGTGACAACAGGTATTAATAATTTATCGGCTACTAACGTATTTGGATTAACACAAAATGTTCCTAATCCTTTTACTAAAGAATCTGTTGTAAATTACAATTTAGAAAAAAATGTAAACTCAGCTACATTTACTGTTACAGATATAATGGGCCGAGTAGTTTCGTCTGAAAAAGTAGAAACAACAATTGGAAGTCATTCTATAAAATTAAATTCTTATGCCGCTGGTGTTTATTATTACACATTAAACGTAGACGGAAATACAACTACAAAGAAAATGATTGTAGAGTAATATAACATTATTATATAAAAAGCCGTTTCATATAAAATGAAACGGCTTTTTTGTGACTATACTTTTTTTAAAATTATTTTAGCAATTAATTTTGTTTATTCTATCAGCGTGTCGTCCTCCTTCAAATTGTCCATCTAAAAAAGCATCCAAACATTTAACCGCATCTTCAAAATTAATATATCTTGCAGGTAAAGTAAGTATATTAGCATCATTATGTTGCCTAGCTAATGCTGCAATTTCAGAATTCCAGCATAAAGCAGCTCTAATACCTTTATGTTTATTAGCACTCATATTAATACCATTACCACTACCACACATTAATATACCAAAAGTAACTTCATTATTAGTAACAGCTGTTGCCACGGCATGAGCAGCGTCTGGGTAATCGGCACGATCTAAACTATAACAACCTTTATCAATTACTTCAGTATTTTTTGATTTTAAATACGATATTAGTACTTCTTTTAATTCAAAACCAGCGTGATCGCTACCTATTGCAATTTTCATTATTTTAATATTACTTTTAATTATTATATAAACCTATTTACCTGTTTTTAATAAAACAATATATATGATAAATACAAATTTTATTCATACTTTATAATACACGTTAATTAACACTCATAAAAATATAGCTTGATTCTAAGTGTTTTAAATACAGCGCTAATTAACAAAATTACTGTGTATAAATAAATTTAAGGTTAATAAGTTTATATAATTTATTTATGATTTATTAATAGCTAATTTACATAGCTTAATTTTTAAAGTGACAAAATTTACTTTCAAAAACTATTGGTTAGTTTATAAAGTTTTATTCACAAAAATTTAAGCTTAAAATTAAATTAGTTTTAAACTATTTTACTGGTTAGCGTATTTGTTAATTATTACTCACTCCATTAAAAACCAACTAATTATAACTTATAATAGTGTTTAATATTTGTTAATAGACTATAATATACTATAAAACCTAATA
>JBIKOX010000005.1:0-35621 GCA_044357775.1 Bacteroidia bacterium
AGTACGCAGAAAATACGATTGGCAAAAACACTAAAAATATGAATGAATTAAATAACATCTTTTGTAAATATACAAACGATTTAATTTATATATATTTACACTCTACATGATTATTAAAAAACATATTCCAAATGCTATTACCTGTTGTAATTTAATTTGTGGGTGTTTAGCTATTGTTCAAATTTTTGAAGGAAACTTAGTTTTTGCCGCCTACTTAGTTGGTTTAGCTGCCATCTTTGATTTTTTGGACGGCTTTGTGGCCCGCTTATTACATGTAACATCGCCGATTGGAAAAGATTTGGATAGTTTAGCTGATATGGTAACATTTGGCGTAGTTCCCGGATTTGTAATGTTTCAATTAATACGAATTAGTGTTTTAACTCAAAATCCAAATAGTACCGATACAACTCCTGACATTGCATTTTTCGCGTTCATCATTCCTGTTTTATCAGCTGTGCGATTAGCAAAGTTTAATCATGATACGCGTCAAACAGATTCGTTTATTGGCGTTCCAACACCTGCCAATGCAATTTTGATATGTTCCATTCCTTTATTGTTAGAAGGTAATCATTTTCAATTTATACTTAATCCTTTTACCTTATGTCTTTTAGCATTAGTTTTAAGTTTATTACTAGTTTCAGAAATACATTTGTTTGCCTTAAAATTTAAGAACTTCAATTGGAGAGGAAATGAAATTAGGTTCATATTTTTAGGCCTAAGCGCGATTCTTTTATCAGTGTTGCATTTAATTGCTATTCCGTTAATTATTATACTTTATATTTTAATTAGTATCGTAAGCGGATTTATTAAACCAGCAACTTCTGAATAAGACCACTTAGTTTAAAAAATTTCTAACGGATAATAGTTCTTCCCAGTATTTTGTTTACTCGCTTTTTCTGATTTTCGAGCAAGATTACAAATTCAAATACATTTTGGTTTTCAAAAGGATCTGCCGTCTTAATCAATTCTTTTGCTTCCTTCAAAATACTATTTAATCGTTTTTCCTTTAAGCTAAACAATTGATGTTCCACTCCTTTTTTAATAGAGTGAACCTCTTGAGGAATAATTACTCCAAATTTTTCCCATTTATAACTAGCTGTTTCAGAAAAAGAAGCAATATTAATGGCAACTTGAGCAATGGCAGGGTTTTGATGATGTGTAAATGTTTGTATCGTTGGAATTCTACCTTCCTCTAATTCGTGATGAAATTCATCAAGTACCATTTGATAAATAGGATTTATGAATTGTAAATTATCTCTCCATAATTCAAAAATAACAAACTCACAAACCGTTAGTTGAAATGATTGGTCAGTACTATCTGTATCTTCTGCTTCTACATCAACCAATACATTTCCAAATTGCATCATCATTCTTAGCAATTCCTTTTCTTCGCCATCAAGTATAATGTCCTTTGGTATTTCAACTTCGGTATAATCTTCGCTGGGTGCTGCAGTTGAATCATTATCTAATTTTGTGACATCTGAAGAATCAACTTGTCTATTGGAACCGTGTTTGCCAGTTTTTTTTCGAATTAATTTATTTATTTCAATTTGTAAAATTTGCTCTCCAATATCCATTAATTTGGAACATTCTTTTACATATACTGACCTATTTATTGCATCCGGAATTACCGCAATGCTCTCCACAATATCTTTAATTAATGCCGCTCGCTTAATTGGATCGCTTGCAGCTTCTTCGTATAATAAACTCGTTTTAAAGGAAATAAAATCTTTACTATTATTTTTTATAAATTCTTTAAAATCTTCGTTAGTTAATTTTTTACTATACGAATCGGGGTCATCACCATCGGGGAATAGCAATACCCTCACATTCATCCCTTCTTCCAAAATTAAGTCAATTCCTCTAAAACTTGCTTTAATACCAGCTAAATCGCCATCATATAATATAGTAATGTTTTTAGTAAACCGATGAATTAATTTTATTTGTTCGGTGGTTAAGGATGTCCCAGAGGATGCTACCACATTTTCAATCCCTGCTTGATGCATCGATGTTACATCTGTGTACCCTTCTACTAAAAAGCAATTGTCATCTTGAATAATAGCTTTTTTTGCTTGAAACAACCCATATAACGTCTTGCTTTTATCGTAAATGTCTGTTTGCGGAGAGTTGATGTACTTTGCTAATTTTTTATCGCTCGTTAATATTCGTCCACCAAAACCTATTACTTTACCAGAAATGTTATGAATAGGAAACATCACTCTGCCAGTGTATCTATCAAAAATATCACTAACGGTTATAGGGCTACCTTCTTTGTGATTATTGGATAAAATTGACATCCCAGTTTTAACCAAGTACTCAGGCTTGTATCCATTTTTTACAGCAGTATCCGAAAATTTTCGGCGCTCATCTGAGCTGTACCCTAATTGAAACTTATCAATTATTTCTTGCGAAAATCCGCGCTCTTTAAAATATCCTAAACCTATGGAGCGGCCCATATCATCGTTTAGTAATAAATCGGTGTAATACTTTTGAGCATATTGCATTACAATGTATAAACTCTCTTTTTCGCTTTGTTGTGCTTTTTCTTCTGAGGTAATTTCCTTTTCAATTACTTCAATACCATATTTATTTGCTAAATATTTTAAAGCTTCTGGATAGCTTAAACTATCGTGATCCATTATAAAACTAACTGCCGTACCCGACTTTCCGCAACCAAAACATTTGTAAATTCCTTTAGCAGGCGAAACAGTAAATGAGGGTGATTTCTCGCCATGAAAAGGACATAAACCTAACAGATTAGCTCCTCTTTTTTTAAGGGTAATAAAATCACCAATAACGTCCTCAACTCGGGCAGCATCAACAATTTTTTCTACGGTAATTTTTGGTATCAAAATGATTATTTTCTATTGTAAATATAAGCCAAAATCATAATTTACAATTACTATCCAGTTATTATTTTTAATAACACAAGCTTCTATTTTTGAGCTTTTGTGTACAAGTAAAATGCTACCACCGAAAAAATAATATTTGGAATCCAAACCGCGAGCATTGGCTGAGCTAAGCCAGAAGTGGCAAATGTTGTTGATACATGCATAAATAATATATAAACACAGCTTAAAACCAATCCAAGTGCAATATGAAGACCAACTCCTCCTCTAATTTTGCGAGATGAAATAGATACACCTATTATAGTTAAAATAAAAGTCGCAAATGGAAAAGCTGTGCGCTTATACATCTCCACTTCAAAAAACTCAATTCTGCTTGAACCTTTTTGTTTTTCTTTTATAATAAAATCGCGTAATTCAAAATAGGGCAAGACCTCAATTTTACTTTGAAAACGAATCATATCTTTTGGAAGAAAATCAATTCTTATTTTTTTTGTTGGAAAAAATCGATGCGTTTCCTTAAAAACATGTTTTGTCGCGCCATGCTTTGTGGAATCAATTGGTGAATAAAATAATTCTCGTTCAAATACATTTACTAAATCCCAGACTTTATTAATACTGTCCCATCTCATGGTCTCAGCTTTTAATATACTAAGTTGTTTGTTATTGGATATTTTTTCGATTGAAATTTGATTTGCTGAATTTGAAAAATTATCATAATCAGCCATATACAAGGTAGTGCCTGGTGCTATTTGCTTGTGAATGTTTCTTTCCTCGGTATTGTAACTTTCATTAATGTATTTATCCTCAAAGTTAATTCTAACTTTATTTGATTTAGGGATAATAAAATGATTTAAAATTAAGGACATGCCAGTTATTAATGCGGCGCCAATCATATAAGGCCTTAATATTCTTTTAAAACTAGTACCACTGGATAAAATAGCCACAAACTCTGTTTTATAGGCCATTTTTGAGGTAAATAAAATCACAGAAATAAACGTGAATAATGGACTAAATAAATTACCATAGTATGGGATGAAGTTTAAATAGTGCTCAAAAACAATTTCTTTAAGTGGAATTTTTTCAGAAATAAAATTTGATAATTTTTCAGAGATATCAAACACAATAAAAATACAAAGCATTAAAGAAATAGAGAAAAAGAACGTTCCTATAAATCGCTTCAATATATATTTATCAAGTATTTTAAGCATCATTTATTTGCCTTTGACAATGCGCAGGATTAAAAATTAAATTTACAAACGAATAGCTAATTGTTTTACCATTTTATTTTTCCAATCGTAAAACGTTCCATCAATAATTCTATTTCTAGCTTCTGTAACTAACCATAAATAAAAAGCCAAATTATGAACACTGGCAATTTGTGCAGCTAAAAATTCCCCACAAACTAGCAAATGTCTTAAATAGGCTTTAGTGTATGCAGTATCTACATAGCTAGTTCCGTTTTTATCTAATGGAGAAAAATCATTTTTCCATTTTTCATTTTTAATATTTATAATACCATTTTGAGTAAATAGCAAGCCATGCCGGGCATTGCGAGTTGGCATCACACAATCAAACATATCAACTCCTAAAGCAATACTTTCTAAAATATTAACAGGTGTGCCCACTCCCATTAAATAGCGGGGTTTATCTGCTGGTAAAATATCACAAACAACTTCTGTCATGGCGTACATATCTTCAGCAGGTTCTCCAACAGATAAGCCTCCAATTGCATTACCTTCTGCGTTTTTGGAAGCAATATATTCAGCCGATTGCACGCGCAAATCCTTATAAACAGAGCCTTGAACGATAGGGAATAAGGCTTGCGAATAACCATACTTTGGCTCGGTTTCATTAAACCGTGATATGCATCTATCCAACCAGCGATGCGTTAAACCCAAGGAGTTTTTCGCATATTTATAATCGCAAGGGTACGGCGTGCATTCATCAAAAGCCATCATAATATCTGCGCCAATAATTCGCTCAATATCCATTACGCGCTCAGGTGTAAATAAATGTTTACTACCATCAATATGCGATTTAAACGTCGCGCCGTCTTCTGTAAGTTTGCGAGAATTAGCCAATGAAAACACCTGATAACCGCCGCTATCTGTCAATAATGGTTTCTCCCATCCATTAAATTTATGCAAGCCGCCGGCATTTTCTAAAACATCTAAGCCCGGACGTAAATATAAATGATAGGTATTTCCTAAAATAATTTGAGCTTTAATATCGTCTCTCAATTCACGCTGATGCACTGCTTTTACTGTTGCAGCGGTGCCAACAGGCATGAATATGGGAGTTTCTATTTTTCCATGATCGGTATCAATAACACCTACCCTAGCTTTTGACTGTTTATCTTTATGAAGAAGTGTAAATTTCAATTGTGATTTTTTTAGTATGTAAAGATACATTTTTTTGCAGTGTAGCCTTTTTGTAGAGAATTTTTTACCAGTTATTGGCAAAAAGTAGCCAAATACAAATCGAAAATGTAAAGTTCTGTTAAACGGGTTAATTTGGCACAAGCATTGAAACTCTTATATCAAATTATAAAAACTTAATTATGAAAACCTCAATTAAAATCGCAACTATTATTGCTTCTGTATTTTTTAGTTTATTTTTAAATGCACAAAGACATCATAATAGTAATAGTGCTCAACAACAGCAGCAAGTGCAATCAAGTCAAAAGAAGAATCATCAAAACCATCCAAACAATAATCCTATTTGGTCGTCAAACCAACATTATAGTGCTGGAAACCTAGGAGGTGGTCATGTTCAAATGTCACAGTATCCAAATTATCAAGGCTATTACAACACTATGTGCACTATAAAAAAAATTGCCCGACATTCAATACGTCAATCTGCACAAGTTATTGCGCAAGCGTTGCATTTTTCTGATTGGAATGATACCTATTCTCCAAGATTAGCAAAAGCTATTAGGCACCAACAATATGCTAAGCAATTATATTTTTGGGGAAATTATGCCGGCGCTTTAAATCATGCTGAAAGAGCAGAATTTTTAGCGTGGAATGCCCTGACTTACTTTAATAATTCAATGGAATATGATGATTTTTCGGGTGATGATTATCGTTATGCTAGCGGCGAACCAAATAATCCATATTACAGAAAAAGCACTTCAAATAAAGCATCTCAAGAAACTATAAATTCTGATGAAGATATTGTGAATAAAAAAGAATCGAATAAAAAAAGAACAGATGAGAATGGCCCTATTCGTAGAGAAACTCCTACAAATGCTGAACAAAAACTAAGTGTAGGTGAACTCGATGCTAATTTGCCAAAAAGTAAATTAAATGATCAGGACATTTTGAAAACAAATGCTAGAGAATTAGATTTTGATTAAACGCTTTGTAAATTAACTATAAAACAATATTTACGAATTAGCGTCAGAAATACTTTATTAAAAGATTGTACTTTTTGATATTGAAATAAAAGCAGTTTACTATAACAGTTAAACCGCTTTTCTTTCCTGTTTTTTTATTAATTTTGATTATGCATATCGATATTATTACAGTTCATCCACCTTTACTAGAAAGCCCATTTAGTCACAGTATTTTAAAACGCGCTTCCCAAAAAGGATTAGTTTCTATAAATATTATTGATTTAAGAGATTATGGTATCGCGCCGCACAAAAAAGTAGATGATTATGCTTTTGGAGGCGGAGCCGGAATGGTGATGATGATAGAGCCCATAGCCAACTGTATTAATGATTTAAAAAGTAAGCGTGATTACGATGAAATTATATATATGACACCCGACGGCGAAACATTGAAGCAAACTACTTGCAATCAATTGTCCACACTAAATCACATTATGATATTATGTGGGCATTATAAAGGGATTGATGAAAGAATACGTGAGCATTTTATTACCAAAGAAATTTCGGTTGGCGATTACGTTTTAAGTGGTGGCGAATTGCCAGCCGCTATTTTATGCGATGGCATCATTCGCTTAATACCAGGAGTTTTAAATGATGAAACTTCAGCACTTTCCGATTCGTTTCAGGATAATTTATTAGCTCCGCCTGTATATACGCGTCCTGCAGACTATAACGGATGGAAAGTTCCTGAGCTTTTAACGAGTGGTAATACCAAAAAAGTAGAAGAGTGGCGACATGAGCAGTCGCTAGAACGAACAAAATTACGAAGACCTGATTTGTTATCCTAAACTCAAAAAAATGCCATACTCTACTGAAATTTTATCTTTGAAAAAAATATGATGGTCAATCTTTTTTTTAAAATGAACAAACAACCCTCTGTTAATTATTCACGTTAGTAGACCGTCTTGGCTTTTCAAATTCATCCTAATTTAGATGAAAATAAAAAAACAGTATTGTGTTAAGTAATTCTCCTACCCAAAAATTAAAAACATCATCGTTTACGGTTGTAATCAGTTTAGCATTAGTATTATTTATGTTAGGACTTTTAGGGTTAGTAGTAATCAATGCCAAAAAATTATCTAATCATATTAAAGAAAATATTGGATTTCAAATTGTGTTAAAAGATACAACAACGCAAGCAGAACTAGATATATTAAAACAAGAAGTTAGTTCATCCGCATTCACCAAAAAAGTTGACTATATTAGTAAAGAAGAGGCCGCTAAAAAATTACAAAAAGATTTAGGAGAAGACTTTATAACTTTCTTGGGCTACAATCCCTTGCTTTCAGCGTTAGATGTAAAATTAAATTCTGACTATGCTAATATTGATAGTTTGGCTGGATTTGAAAAACAAATTATGCAAAAACACTTTGTAAAGGAAGTAATTTATCATAAAGACATGATTAAGCAAGTGAACGATAACGCAAAAGTAATTAGTGTTTATATTTTAATATTTAGTGGTTTATTATTGGTGGTTGCCATTGCATTAATTAATAACACCATTAGATTATCTATTTATGCTAAGCGATTTTTAATAAGAACAATGTATTTAGTGGGTGCTACGCAAGGATTTATTAGATTGCCATTTATAATGAAAGGAATTCGTCAAGGTATTATTGCAGGACTAATGGCGGGGTTTTTATTAGCTGGATTTTTAGTATTAAGTACACGATACATCCCTGATTTATTGCAATTGCAAGACCCTAACTTACTAGTAGTATTATTTGGAAGTATTGTTGCTTTAGGGGTATTAATATCAGGATTAAGTGCTGCTCTTTCTGTTAGACTTTACCTTAGATTAAAAACAGATGATCTATACTTTTAAATCTAGCAATCACCTTTCTTAATAAAAAAGTGAATTAAAATTAGCGCTTAAATTCATTTAAAAAATCAGCTTTATAAGTTGCAGAAATTTCAATTTCTGAATTATCAGAAAGTACTACTACACCACCTTTATTGTATGATAAAACGTAATTAATATTTATAATGTGTGATTTGTGAACACGAATAAAAGGCTTGTCAAGCAAGTCATCAAAGTATTTTAAAAACCTGCATACCATTTTTTTTGACCCATTTTTAAAATAAATATCAGAAAAATTTCCATTTCCCTTTATGCGAATTATATCTTGTATTTTAGCCACCTCAAACCCCTCCAAAGTAGGTAAAATAATTTGTTGTGCTTCTGGTCTTGAATTGCGATGATTCTCAATAATAATTTTATTGCGATTCAATAGTTCTTTATTTTGTATCTGCTGCTGCACTTTACTAACTGCTAAAATTAACTCTTCAATACTTACAGGTTTTAATAAATAATAAGCGGCACTCTGGTTTAATGCTTTTAAAGAATATTGCGAAAAAGCAGTTACAAAAATTGTTTCAAAGTAAACGTCTTTGCAACCTTCCAATACATCAAAAGCATTTCCAAACGGCATTTCAACATCCAAAAAAACTAATTCAGGTTTAATTTCATTAATTAAAGCAATGCCTTCTTTACTGTTGTAAGCTTCTCCAACTATTTCTATTTGAGGACAGTATTTTTGGATATAGCTTTTTAATGCCTCTCTTGCTGCAAGCTCATCCTCAACTATCACACTTTTTATCTTATGTAATTGCATGTGCTATATTTTATTTAAATAGGGGATTTTTAATGTCACAATTGTTCCTCCATCATTAACTTTATTAATTACTGCAAATGATATATCAACTTTATATAAATCATTTAACAATTTAGTTCTCTCCTTGATATTTTGTAAACCTATCGATTGATGTATTTTTTGATTTTGTGTTTTTATAGCATTACTTTTTTCAATTCCAATTCCATTGTCATCAATGGAAATTTCTATAAAGGATTTTTTATTTTTAATAGATAATACTAATAATCCTTTTGTTTCTTTGTACCTTAAACCATGCCAAATTGCGTTTTCTAAATGAGGTTGAATTAACATATTTGGTGCAAGAACAGCGTCTGCATCAATAGATTCATCCACATTTATAATAAAATCAAACTGACTGCTAAATCTCAAATGCTCTAACTCTAAATATTTTTGCAAATGATCAATTTCATATTGAAGTGGGATAAAATCTTTACTTGAACTCTCCATCATATTTCGCATTAAAGATGAATAGGATGTTAAATATTTATTGGCTTCAATTTCCTTATTTTGTGCAATAAATTGATTTACACTATTTAAACTATTAAATATAAAATGAGGATTCATTTCTCTTCTCAAAGATTGTAGAGATATTTTTTTGTTTTTAGTTTTAATAGCAAAGGAGTAACGAATAATCACTAAAATCAATAAAAACAATATAATTAAAGCAATAATTAAAAAATAATTAAATGTGTTTTTCTTTGAAATTAACTCCTCTTGCAAATTCTTTTCCTTTTCTAATTGTTTAATCTTTTGGTCCGTTTCTTCAAATATTTTTTTATCAATCAATGTAGAATCTGACTTTATTAATGATTCTAATTTTTGTAAAAAAACATCATACAACTGCAGCGTCTTTTGGGCATCATGTTTTGTTTTATAATACGCTATTAATTGCATCAAACTATTTTTTGCATCAATGGTTTTGCCTTTTGTTAGTGCCAAATTGTAAGAATCTTGGATTAATTGTAAGGCCTTATCACTTTCATTATTTAATATTAATAATTTTGCTAATCCTTGTCTTTGTTTAATCTGCTGGCCTACGTCTTTTAAACTATCCGCATTTTTCAATATATCCTCTTTCATAGCAATTGCCTGGTCTAGTTTATTGCTATTTGCATATATGTCTGCAATTTCATTTTTAATAGTATTTTTTTCTGCTGAATTGCCTTGTATTTCCTCTAATGCATTATTATAATTTTGAATAGCGGCTTCTGAATTATTTTGTTTAATATTTACCTCAGCTAATTGTTTATAAGCATTTACAATCTCTTCTTTTTCCTTGGGATTAGATTCCTTTTTTAAGGAACTAATTTTTTGGTTAATGGAATTGGATTGTTCGTTTGGATTATTGAAATTTTTTAATCGGCTAACATCACTGCTATTAACAATGGTGTTTGATTTACCTTGAGCGTTTTTAGAAGCATCATTATAATTTAAAATAGCATCTTGAGTTTTATTTTGAGCTTCCTGTATTTTAGCTAACGTTCTTAAGGCACCTGCTAATTTTGATTTCGTTTTATTTTTTTTATATAAATCAACGGCCTTTGCTTGGTACTCTTCAGCTCTTAATAAATCATTATTTTCAATTAATTCAGCTGCTAAATCTTCGTATTTAGATGCCATCACTAAATCATCATCTCCATTTCTTAAACTGGTTTCAATAGAACTTGATTTGATTTTAAGTTTAGACTTTTTTTCGTTCTTAAAGGTTTGAGAAAAAGCGCTACTACCTGAAAAAAGTAGCGCCATTAATATCCATATAGCTAACCTACTTTTAAAAAATACTATCATTCCTATTTTATTGTTCATTTCCACAAAGTAAAATAACTCAATTTAATTTGCTTTAACAATCCATTTCACAAAGTGAAAAGCCTATTACACCAAGTCTGCAATTTTAGCGACTTAAACACCCCTAATTTTGTCGTAAACCTTTAAACTTTAAATTATGAAATCCATTAAATTCTTTACTATCATGAGCTTCAGCGCCATAGTGCTTTTACTCATTATAAACACCAAATCATTAATGGGGCAACCACCAAACAATAATATGCCTCCAAAATTAATAACCGTAATTGGCAGTGCCGAAATGAGTGTTGAACCTGATCAAGTAGAATTAACCGTTACCGTTTATTCCGACAGAGGAAATTTTGAAAAACACGAAAATGAATTGATGGATATATGCAAAAAGCATGGCATACCTGATTCTGAATTAGCGTTTAAAAATCAATTAGGTTTTAATGGCTGGTACCATTGGTATTGGTGGTGGTATTATCGCAATTCAAGTGCTTTTTATCAAACCTATAAACTTAAAATTAATTCGAAACTTAATTTTTTAGATTTTGTAAAGGATTTAAATAAAACCTGGATTCAAAATATAACCATTTCAGCTACAACTAATAAAGATATTCAAGTTTACCGGAAAGAAGTTAAAAAAGAAGCCATCAGAATGGCTAAAGAAAAAGCAACGTATTTATTAGAAGCGATTGATGAAAAAATAGGATGTGTTGTTTCTATTGAAGAAGTAAATGCCGATAAAATTGAAAAAAATTATGGCGGTAGAACCTATCCATATTACTATTTGTGGGATAATCCAAATTACAATAATGGCACAAATAATTCAACTAGCAATTCATCTATGAGTTCAAATTCTTCAATGAATTCAGGAAATGTAAACACCGGAAATGGTAATAACGAAAACAATGGCCTAGATGGATTATCAAAAATAAAATTACGATATGAGGTAAAAGCTGTTTTTGAAATAAAATAATTTTAAATGTGGTTATGGAAAAATATCCTTTCTATACTCTTATAATAAAATACATAAATACAATTCACTTAAATTATAAACCTAAAAAACAATTATTATGAAAAATCTAATGATCTTAACAGTAATTACCTTGATGATTTTAGCTTCTGAAGGAAAGGCTTCATCAATAAAAAATCTCAATTCGGTTAGTTCTCATTTAGGATTAACTTACAGCTTGATTCCTCCTGACGGAAACTCCAAAATTCAAGTTGCTTTACTTTTTGATACTTCCAATAGCATGGATGGATTAATTGAACAAGCTAAATCCAGACTATGGGATATTGTAAATACACTAACCACGTTAAAGTATCAAGGAAAAACTCCTGTAATTGAAATTGCTTTGTACGAATACGGAAACGATGGATTATCCGTTAGAAATAATTACATAAGACAAGTTACTGCATTAACTACTGATTTAGATTTAATATCAGAAAAATTATTTGCCTTAAAAACCAATGGTGGTAGCGAATATTGCGGAGCTGTAATTCATAGCTCAGTAAAAGAGTTAAAATGGGATGATGGAGCAAATACCATGAAATTAGTTTATATAGCAGGCAACGAAGGTTTTAATCAAGGTGATGTAAACTACAAAGAAGTTATAAGTAGTGCTGTAAAAAGTAATATTTATATAAACACTATTTTTTGCGGAGATAAAAAAGAAGGCATCTCATTGTTATGGGAGGATGGAGCGGCAAAAGGAAAAGGTAAATACTTTAATATAGATTCAGATGTAAAAATAGAATATATACAAACTCCATACGATAGCCAGATTAATGCTTGCAACGATAAATTAAATAAAACCTATATTGGTTATGGCAAACAGGGTCAGTTAAAAAAGCAAAGTCAGGTTAAAGAAGATGCCAATGCTAGCAGTATTTCTCAAGCTAATGCTACCGAAAGAGTGCTTACTAAAAGTAAAGCTGTGTACAAAAACTCAACATGGGATTTAGTAGATAACGTAAAAGACAATGAAAGTAATTTGGATAAAATAAAAAAAGAAGACTTACCAGAAGAATATAAAAATAAAAGCAAAGAAGAAATTAAGACGCTAGTTTTAGCAAAAGCAAAAGAACGTGATGTCATTCAAAAAGAAATTGGTGCATTAGCTGTAAAGCGCCAAAAGTACATTGCACAAAAATCAAATCAAAATACTAAACAAGATGATTTGGGTTCAGCAATTAAAAGTTCTATAATTACTTTAGCTAGCGTGAAGGGTTACAAAGTTGAAAAGTAAATTGCAAAAGATTCAACCATGAAAAATAAAAAATGCCTTTCAAAATTGAAAGGCATTTTTTGTACACACGAAGGGACTCGAACCCCCACCCTTGCGGACCAGATCCTAAGTCTGGCGCGGCTACCAATTACGCCACGTGTGCATTACTGCGCAAATATAATTAAGTTTATTAAATTATACAAGTTAAACCATTGCACTCGTAAACCTAACTTAAATAAATACTGTTAAAATTTAATTTAAATAAAATGAACTAAGTTGCTATTTTCATCGCCTTAATTAATCATGTCAAAGCCGGTGTAAGGCACTAATACTTTAGGAATTTTTATGCCCTCTTCCGTTTGATTATTTTCTAAAAGAGATGCCACAATGCGAGGCAATGCTAATGCGCTACCATTTAAACTATGCGCTAATTGTGTTTTTCCGTTTGCATCTTTGTAACGGCATTTTAATCGGTTAGTTTGAAATGTTTCGAAATTAGATACAGAACTTACTTCTAACCAACGCGCTTGTGCTGTACTCCATACTTCTAAATCATAAGTTAAAGCAGAACCAAAACTCATATCTCCTCCACATAGTTTTAAAGTACGGTAAGGCAATTCTAATTCTTGCAATAAGCTACAAACAAATTCTCTCATTATTTCAAGAGTCTTGTATGAGTTTTCAGGAGCTACAATTTGTACAATTTCCACTTTATCAAATTGGTGTAAACGATTTAAGCCACGTACATCTTTTCCATAGCTTCCCGCTTCTCTTCTAAAACAAGGTGTATAGCCACAATTTTTAATTGGCAAATCACTTTCCTTTAACATCACCTCACGGTACATATTAGTAATTGGCACCTCAGCAGTTGGAATTAAATATAAATCATCGATTTGACAATGGTACATTTGTCCTTCTTTATCTGGTAATTGACCCGTTCCGTATCCACTATCTGCATTTACTAAAATAGGAACTTGCACTTCGTTATAGCCGGCAGCAGTTGCCTTATCTAAAAAATAATTTATTAAAGCGCGTTGTAATTTTGCTCCTTTTCCTTTATAGACAGGGAAACCAGCTCCCGTTAATTTTACACCTAGTTCAAAATCAATTAAATCGTATTTGGTAGTTAACTCCCAATGAGGAGTTGCTGCTGCATGCAAAACCGGAATGGCGCCATGTTGGTTTACTATTTCATTATCTTCAGATGTTTTACCAACCGGAACTGTTAAGTTAGGCAGGTTGGGAACCGTTACTAATAATTTATAAATTTCAGATTCAATGTTTTTTAAAGTTTCATCAAATTGCTTTTCATTCAATTTTAGTTCGGCCGTTTTTGCTTTCAAAACTTCTGCCTCATCTTTTTTTCCGGACTTCATCATTTCACCAATCTGCTTGGCTAATGCATTAGCTTCTGCTTTTGTATCATCAGCTTGGCGTTGAGCAGCTTTTCTGTTATTATCTAATTCAATAACTGAGTTGATAATACGTTCGGCATCTTTAAAATTTTTAATGGCTAAGCGCTTTAAAACGTCTTCTTTATTATCTTGAATGTAACTAAGTTGTAACATGGTATTTTATTTGAAAGAGTAAATTTAATCTTTGTAATGTATTAATAAAAAATATTATTTTAAATATGGAACGCTGATGACGCTAATAATTATGATAAAAAATGATTTTTGTGTTTTGTGATTTTTAATTATCTCAACTCATCGTTAATTTTCTAAAACCCTATTATGTGTTGGCATTACAAAATTTAAAACTAATCTAATAAATCTTAATTAATCGTAAAGAAATCTGCGTTATCAGCGTTCTATAAATAAATTAAAAAACTTCACTAAAACACAAAAAGCCGCTCCGCCAGCTGGCGGAAGGGCTTCAAGCTCTAAAAATAGATTTCTTGTTATGCCTCTACAGGAACAACTGAAACGTATGATCGGTCATCTGCTTTCTTTTTAAAAACAACTTTCCCATCAATTAAAGCATACAATGTATGATCTTTTCCAAGACCAACATTTAAACCTGGGTTATGTTTTGTACCACGCTGGCGAACAATTATGTTTCCTGATACGCAGGCTTGACCACCAAATATTTTAACGCCTAAACGCTTACTATGCGATTCGCGACCATTGTTTGTGGAGCCCGCTCCTTTTTTATGTGCCATTTTCTTTTAGTTTTTATTTTTAGTTATGAGTTTTAAGTACTGTGTTTTATTAAAACTAAACACTTATAACTTAAACCTGTTTTTATGCTTCAGTTTTTTTAGCTGCTTTTTTAGCTGCCACCTTTTTAGCTGGTGCTATTTTCTCAACAACTTCTTCAGTTTTAACAACTGGATTTCTTTGGCTTGGAGATAAAGTTTTACGTACTGCTTTTTCAGCCGTTAACTCTTCTTTTACAGTTTCTCCTTTGTTAAGAATACCTTGAATTAAGATTTGTGTTAAACATTGACGGTGGTTATTCCATTTTTGGTAACCTTTACGACGTTTTTTCTTAAATACAATAACCTTATCGCCTTTTAAGTGTTCAATTACCGTGGCAGCAACCTTTGCGCCATCTACAGTTGGGCTTCCAATAGAAATTTTTCCATCATTTTCGATTAAGAAAACTTTGTCAAACTCCACTTTAGCACCTTCGTTAGCATCTAGGCGGTGAACGTAAACTTTATTGCCTCGTTCCACTTTAAATTGTTGCCCTGCTATTTCTACAATTGCATACATGAGTGTTAATTTTAATTGTTAATAATTTTTTTAAGGACGGCAAAGATAGGTGGTTTTTTCAATCTGCCAAAGATTTTGCGGACTTAATTTCGTATAAATACCCATTAATTGTATAACCTTAGCGGGATATTAATCAGTATTAATAAATAAACATCTAATTATCAATAGATTATGATTTTTTTACTAGTGGTTTAGCAGCAGAATTAATCAGCCAAATACCAGCAATAATAACAATAACCGCCAATATTTGAAATAAATTTATGATTTCACCATCAAAATAGCCCCAACCTATTGCTACTATTGGAATTAAGTAAGTGCAGCTAGATGCAAAAATAGAACCTGAAAGTTTTATTAAGGTGTTGAATACTACGACAGAAATTGCAGAACCGAAAATTGCTAAAATACTTATAAAGGTTAGTGATCTTAATCCATGAGGATGGTTATAAGCATGATTAATGAAATCTGTACAACAAAATAAATAGATTGCTGCCATTGGACCAATTATACTAAAAGACCAAACGGTGGCAGTTAATGAATTCACCTGTCCTAAATAGGCTTTAATACCGTTAACGCTAATTGCATAGCATAATGTGGCAGCAGCAACTAGTAAGCAGTACATAACATTTTTAGTTGGGTTATTCTGGTTTTCGCCTAAAGTTATTAAAGCAATGGCGCCTGCAAATCCAATTAAAACTCCAATGAGTTGGTTTTTATTTATCTTTTGATTAAAGGCAATCATTCCAACTACTATTGTAAACATTGGAGTTAAAGCATTTAACATACCGGTTAAACTGCTGCTAATTTGAGTTTCAGCTTTCGTAAATAAAAATGCCGGAATTAAATTTCCAAAAACTCCCATTAAAAGCAATCCTTTTAAATTAGTTTTTAAATCTATTTTATAGTGCTTTATTAAAAAAGGAAACATAATTACAGATGCTATCGAAATCCTTAATCCTGCTACTTCATCACTGCTAAATGCAATCAATCCTTGTTTCATCAAAATAAAAGAGCTACCCCACACTAATGAAAGCGCAATTAATATAATCCAAGAAAGAGCTTTTTTATTCATTTGTGGGAATTAGATGTTTCAATATTCGAAACATATATTTATTACTATTGATTGTGTTTTTTATGCAGCGCAGTGCCATTTTGTAAATTAATTAGCTTAATGCTATGGCATCTAATTTCATTTGCTTAATCATGCTTAATAAACCATTGGCTCTGGTGGGAGACAAGTGTTCTGTTAATCCAATTTTATTTATAAAATCCAAATTGGCGGCTAAAATATCTGTTGGTTTTTGATGAGATAAAACTCTGATCATTAATGCAACCATACCTTTTGTAATAATAGCATCACTATCGGCTGTATAAGTTATTTCTCCATCTTTTTTTTCAGAATGTAACCATACTTTACTCTGGCAACCTTTTATAATTCGCTCTTCTGTTTTTAAACTTTCTGCAATTTTAGGAAGTGATTTTCCTAATTCTATTAAATGCTCGTACTTTCCTTCCCAATCGTCTCCAAATAGTTCGAACTCTTCAATAATTTCATTTTCTATATCAACAATACTCATTTGGCAAAAGTACAATCAATTTTTATTTTTCGCCTCAATAAAACTATTTTAAAATGTGTATAATCAATTATTTTCAGATAAATAATGTGCTGATAATCAGAATACTTAGTAATGAATGGCTAAGGTTAATAACTTTGCCTATTTATAATTGCATTATTAAACGGAATTTATTTGCTTAGATGATTGATTTTGAAAGCCTTTTAATTACTAAAACAATAAAGTAAATTATACTATTGTGCAGTAATACTCGACAAATAGAAACCAAGAAAAAATTACCTATGAAGATTGGATTAGATATAATGGGCGGAGATTTTGCTCCGAAAAATTGTTTAGATGGGGCTATTATGGCCTTAGAATCTCTACCTTCAAATGTTACCATTGTTTTAATTGGAGATAGCGAAAAAGCAAAAAATTACTTCAAAGAGAAAGGGGTAGCCGAAGATAAATTTGAATTTATTCACGCTACCGATGTTATTGAAATGGGCGAACATCCAACCAAAGCTCTAGCTCAAAAGCCGCAAAGCAGCATTTCTATTGGCTTTAAACTATTAAAAGAAAATGCCATTCAATGTTTTGGGAGCGGCGGAAATACGGGTGCCATGTTAGTTGGATCAATGTTTTCAGTAAAAGCTGTTCCTGGAGTTATTCGTCCATGCATTACTTCGCTTTTGCCAAAAGAAAATGGTGGATTTGGAATAATTTTAGATGTTGGAACTAATGCAGATTGCAAACCTGATGTACTTTATCAGTTTGCTATCTTAGGTTCTATATTTGCAAAGGAAGTGTACAAAATAAATAACCCTAAAGTAGGACTCTTAAATATTGGCGAAGAGCCAGAAAAAGGAAATTTAGTTGCGCAGGCTGCTCATTCGTTAATGAAAGATACCAAAGATTTTAATTTTATTGGAAATGTTGAAGGATCAGAAGCTTTTGGAGATAAAGCAGACGTGATTGTTTGCGAAGGATTTGCAGGTAATGTGTTTTTAAAAACAGCTGAAGCATTTTATTCAATGATTAAAAAGCGTAACATAAACGACAGTTATTTTAACCAATTTAATTACGAACTGTATGGTGGAACTCCCATATTAGGAATTAACTCAAATGTGATGATTGCTCACGGTAAATCAAGTCCGTTAGCCTTTAAAAACATGTTAGTGTTAAGTAAAGATATTATAGAAGTCAACTTAAACGAAAAAATTAAAACCGTGTTTCAATAATGATTAAAGCTGCAATTACCGCTGTGGGCGGATACGTTCCTGATTTTGTGATGACTAATGATGAATTAGCAAAATTTGTGGACACGAACGATGAGTGGATTACAACTAGAACGGGAATTAAAGAAAGACGCGTTTTAAATATTCCAGGCAAAGCAACCTCCGACATGATGGTTTTTGCTGTTGAAGAATTGCTGAAAAAACGTGGTATTGGAGCAGATGAAATTGATTTATTAATTGTTGGAACTATAACAGGAGATTTAATTTTTCCGAGCACGGCAAATATAATTTGTGATAAAATTGGTGCTAAAAATGCGTGGGGTTACGATTTATCAGCAGCATGTTCAGGGTTTATTTTTGCTTTAGCTACAGGATCTCAATTTATTGAAACCGGTCGTTACAAAAAAGTAATTGTCATTGGTGTAGATAAAATGAGTGCTATTTTAAATTACGAGGATCGCACAACCTGTGTTATTTTTGGTGATGGCGGTGGAGCTGTTTTACTGGAGCCATCTGAAGATGAGTGCGGAATTCAGGATTTTATTTTAAAAAGCGATGGCGCTGGACGAAATTTTTTATATCAAGCGGCCGGTGGTTCTTTAATGCCACCAACCCACGAAACAATTGACAAAAAATTACATTACGTTCATCAAGAAGGTCAAACTGTATTTAAAAATGCCGTTGTAAATATGGCAGAAGTGAGTGCAGACATCATGACTAAAAATAATTTAACAGCAGATGATATTGCTTGGCTTGTGCCACATCAAGCAAACAAACGTATTTGTGAAGCAACAGCCAATCGCATGGGCTTAAACACAGATAAAATGATGATGAATATTGAACGCTATGGCAACACAACGGCAGGCACTATTCCTTTATTATTGTGGGACTACGAAAAACAATTAAAAAAAGGGGATAATATTATTTTATCTGCGTTTGGTGGCGGTTTTACTTGGGGTGCAATTTGGGTAAAATGGGCTTATGACGGTAGTAAAGTAGGAAAGTAATATAAATAAAAGATTAAGTTATTTTATCTTTTTTATAATATTAGCTGGTGGTAAAAAAAATTCTCCTGTCACCACTTTTTTACCAGCATTTAGCCATCATGAGCTTTTAATTTCAACTGTCGACAATTTGTCGACAGTTCAAGTCCATCTTCGGATTTGACTCTTAATTTCATTTTAAACCAATAATCTCTGGGGTTTACGCTATCAGTCAAAACGGCTACAACATCTATTATTGAAAAATACCATTGTTATTCTTTTTCTTCCCAATGTGTTCTCACTTGTTTACTTTCAAACAATTTAATATCACTCATAATTTCAAAAAATATATTATGAAAGTAACCTATTTTATAGTAACATGTAGCTACAATTTGCAGCAAAACAAAAATGCCCCTGTTACACTATAGAGGGATTTTAATATTATAAAATGTAATCTTTAAATCGATAAGATCCTGAAACAAGTTCAGTATGACATTAAGCCTTCACACTAGCACGGATAATATTTAAAGCGCCACCAGCTTTAAACCACTCAATTTGTTTGTTTAGTAAGTAAATCTTTTGCTTTTACTTTAATAATTTTACCGATTTCGCAAAAAATTAACTCCCCATCCTCTTTAGCTTTATCATGAACTAATTTATCATAAGCTTTTAAGATTCCTTCATTAATTTTATCAAATAAAGTAGCTGATTTATTTTTCATTACATTTTGCATTTTATTAAACACAAATATACGAAAAAGCCCCCTGTTAAAAAACAGAGGGCTTTTAAATTTTAAGAAGTGAGATACTGCCCTTCGACTCCGCTCAGTCAGACAAACTAAATTGATTACATGTTCCTTCTGTACTGTCCGCCAACTTCAAATAAGCACTTGGTTACTTCGCCTAAGCTCATGAACTTGGCAGCATCCATTAACTCAGCAAAAATGTTTTTGTTGTGTATAGCTGCTGTTTGTAAACGTTTTACCATATCATCATGTTTATCGGCATGTGTTTTATGTAACTCAGCTAACATGCTAATTTGATATTCTTTTTCTTCGGTAGTTGAACGAATCACTTCACGTGGTAATACGGTTGGACTTCCTTTGCTTGATAAGAAAGTATTGACACCAATAATTGGATATTCGCCAGTATGCTTTAATGTTTCGTAGTATAAACTTTCTTCTTGTATTTGTCCTCGTTGGTACATTGTTTCCATTGCTCCTAACACACCGCCACGTTCAGAAATTCTATCGAATTCAGTTAACACCGCTTCTTCTACTAGGTCGGTTAATTCTTCAATAATAAAAGAACCTTGTAACGGGTTTTCGTTTTTGGCTAAACCTAACTCTCGGTTAATGATTAACTGTATTGCCATTGCTCTACGCACTGATTCTTCGGTAGGAGTTGTGATGGCTTCATCATACGCATTAGTGTGTAACGAATTACAATTATCATAAATAGCATATAACGCTTGAAGAGTTGTTCTAATATCATTAAAATCAATTTCTTGCGCGTGTAACGAACGACCAGACGTTTGAATATGATATTTCAACATCTGACTTCTTTCGTTTCCACCGTAGCGTAACTTCATGGCTTTAGCCCAAATACGACGACTCACACGACCAATGACACTGTACTCAGGATCGATACCGTTACTAAAAAAGAAGGATAAGTTTGGAGCAAAATCATCAATGTGCATTCCACGACTTAAGTAATATTCTACAAAGGTAAAACCATTTGCTAACGTAAATGCTAATTGAGAAATAGGATTTGCGCCAGCTTCTGCAATGTGATAACCACTAATTGAAACTGAATAGAAGTTACGTACTTTATGATCGATGAAGTATTGTTGTACATCACCCATTACACGTAAACTAAATTCGGTACTAAAAATACAGGTGTTTTGCGCTTGATCTTCTTTTAAAATATCTGCTTGCACCGTACCACGAACTTGTGATAATGTAGTAGCTTTTATTTTTTCGTAAACATCTTTAGGTAATACTTGATCGCCTGTAACGCCTAATAGCATTAATCCTAAGCCATCGTTACCTTCAGGCAATTCGCCTTGGTAAGTTGGTCTTACAGTTCCTTTTGCTTTATAAATAGCGGCGATTTTTGCTTCTACTTCTTTTTCTAATTTATTTTCTTTGATATAAATTTCACATTGTTGGTCAATGGCTGCATTCATAAAAAACGCTGCTATGGTTGGCGCCGGTCCGTTAATAGTCATTGAAACAGACGTTTTTGGATCGGCTAAATTAAAGCCACTATACAATTTTTTAGCGTCATCTAAACAACAAATACTAACACCTGAGTTACCAATTTTACCATAAATATCTGGACGATAGTCAGGGTCGTTACCATATAAAGTGACACTATCAAAAGCCGTGCTTAAACGAGCAGCAGGTAAACCTTTACTGACATAATGAAAACGTTTGTTTGTACGCTCTGGCCCACCTTCGCCGGCAAACATACGCGTTGGATCTTCGCCCTCACGCTTGAAAGGATAAATACCAGCTGTGTATGGAAAATCGCCTGGGAAATTTTCTTGCAAGGTCCATTTTAAAATATCTCCCCAAGAAGTATATTTTGGTGACGCAATTTTTGGAATTTTTGAATGAGACAATGATTCGTAATGCGTTTCGATTTTCAAGACTTTATCACGCACTTTAAATTCATAAAACTCACTGCTGTATAATTTCTTCTTCGCTTCCCATCCTTGAATCACCAGTAAATGATGAGGATCTAAATCTAATTTTGTTTTCTCAAATGCTTCTTGCAAACCTTTAATTAAACGATCTTTATCATCCATTTTAGATTCAGAAATCGTTTCGATAGTTTTTTGAATCCCATACAATTTTTGTGCAACTTCTGCTTGTGCATTGGCTCGCTTGTCGTAATTACGATTGTTTTCAGAAATCTCTGATAAGTAACGCGTTTTTGAAGGAGGAATGATGTAAATTTTTTCGCTCATCTCTTCTGTAATAAAAAACTCTGATGCTAAACTTTTATCACCGGTTTTCTCAACCATTTTATTCATTACCGCTTTGTATAAACGATTCATTCCGGGGTCATTGAATTGAGAGGCAATGGTGCCAAATACTGGAATATCTTCATCTGCAATTTCCCATAAGTTATGATTGCGTTTGTATTGTTTTTTTACATCACGAATGGCGTCTAAAGCCCCACGCTTATCAAATTTATTGAGAGCAATAATGTCAGCAAAATCTAACATATCAATTTTCTCTAACTGTGTAGCGGCACCATATTCAGGCGTCATCACATATAAACTCATGTTAGAGTGTTCAATAATTTCAGTATCCGATTGTCCGATACCGGAGGTTTCTAAAATAATTAAATCGAAATTTGAGGCTTTACAAATATTTACTGCATCCTGCACATATTTACTTAAAGCTAAATTACTTTGGCGAGTAGCCAATGAACGCATATATACTCGATCATTATTAATTGCATTCATGCGAATTCTGTCTCCTAACAAAGCACCACCCGTTTTGCGTTTAGAGGGATCTACCGAAATAATGGCAATTTGTTTGTCTTTAAAATCAACTAAAAAACGACGTACTAATTCATCCACTAAACTTGATTTTCCAGAACCACCTGTACCGGTAATTCCTAGGACAGGCGTTGATGATTTTTCTGCTTTAGCTTTTAATTCGTTTAATAATCCTAAATTTTCCTCATTAAAATTCTCGCCAGCCGAAATAATTCTTGCTATAGATTTATAATCTTTACTCTCAATTTTTGCGACATCCTCTTTTATATTTGTTCCTGTTGCATAATCACACTGACGTAATAAATCATTAATCATTCCTTGCAATCCCATGGCACGACCATCATCCGGAGCATAAATACGAGTAATCCCATAAGCATGTAATTCTTCAATTTCTGTTGGAAGAATTACTCCACCGCCACCACCAAATAATTTGATGTGCTCACAACCTTTTTCTTTTAATAAATCGTACATGTATTTAAAATACTCTACGTGTCCGCCTTGGTAGCTCGTTACAGCAATTGCATTGGCATCTTCTTGAATAGCGCAGTTTACAACCTCTTGCGCACTTCTATCGTGACCTAAGTGAATAACTTCTGCTCCACTTGATTGAATAATACGACGCATGATATTAATAGCAGCATCGTGTCCATCAAATAAAGCGGCAGCTGTTACAATACGAATTTTATGTGTTGACTGGTATGGTGTAGTTTCCATAGGAAAATGATTTTAAAATTGAAGTGACTAATATAATAGTTTTTATGGCTTTAGAACAAGAAATTAGACGAGTTTTGTCCTAGAAAAATCTACAATTACTAAAAACCAAAAAGTAATTAAATCCTAATAGCTCAGGAATTTAAACACAAGCTCTTTTTCTTTCCACTCTATAAGACAGTATTTTTTATCATCCACTGGATAAAACCAAGTTGTATTAGCTGTCATTACAACGTTTTCGTTAAACATATTCAACAATGCTTCATTATTTCTAATAAAGGACATGTCCGTTGCCCGTACTTCTATATCAGCACTTAATAGTTCCTGAAGAAAAGTATAATCTTTACCCGCTTTACATAAAATAATGTTTTTGCCATATGAATAAACAATAGTTGACTGGCTATTACCTGAAACACAAAAAGCTTGGCTTCTAGATTCGCCTGACCTTACTAAATTAGCGTTTTCAATCTCTTCAAATTTAATTTTATGCCATACTTTAGCTGGGTAAAATTCACTGTTTTTAAGCTCCAAATTCTTATTTAAAGTAAAACGGCAAAACCCAAAAGGCTGAAATGAACGGAATGAATTAGTCATACCAGCAACAGATTGACCATTTTGGGAAATTTTAGAAGCGAGTTCTGCGATAAAAACATAACCATCTTCATTTTTCTCTATACTTTTTACTGTTGTTCGTCTATTACTTTGCAATTTTTCTTTAACGTTTTCAAAAATTCGATTATCATTATTAATAAAGGCAGGTGCCGCCATTTTTCCACTAACATCAATTGATGTGGTATACCAACCAGTTCCTTCCGAGCCCTCCTTGGCTTTTGAGTTTTCAAACGACTCATTATCTAAATACGTTCCAGCAACTACCAATTTATCAGTAGAGTTGTCATAAAATAGCTTATCCAACGAAAAGTCATAATCAGGTTTTATATCCGAAATCTTTGTAGCATATTTAATCGCATTTTTTTTCGTGTCAATCTCTCCAACAATTAATTCACCAACAGAAGCTGAACGTCTTCCTCCTAAAGCATTCATTTTTGTGTTGATTTCGTCGGTTTTAGATTTTATATAAAAAAACAACCTTCCGTTTAAATCGGTAAATCCACAACTACCGATACTAATTTCACCTGTGCATCCAAGGTCACTCACATTAATTTTATCATAATAAGTTATAGGGCTCGAATTGTTGTGCTTTCCAAAAACAATTTTTTTATTCTTAAAATCAAAAATGGCTATTTTATCTTCGTAATACGTATAACGAGAAACCACCGTCCTCTCATCTTCAAAACCATAAGAAGGATAAAAAACGTCTCCAAAACCAGTTCCTGCTTTTTGAAGCGCATCAAAATCAGACGCTACAAATTCCCTCTCTTCAATCAAATTAAGATTCGTGTCAAGCTTCGTAATAATTCCTTTAGCAGGAAACATTTTCGTAAAAATAACCAATTGTATATAATTTGGAAACCTCTTAATAGCAGGAACTTTAGATTTAAATGCCTTAAGGTCTTTAGTGTATTCTTTTAGTTTCACTAATTGATTATCATATTTCGTTAAAGTATAATTATCGCCAGTATTTCCAAAAACTAAATAACCATTATTAGTTTTAAGAAAAGATACATTGTCTAACTTGATGGATTGTGTTTGAGATATTACAAACAATGAGCTAAGGATAGCTAATATTGATAATTTTAATTTCATATAAAGTATAGTTTAAGCGAATATAAATAAATTAATTATGATGTTTTCAGCTTATTTACCAGAGTCTTATAATAATAAATTCCCACAAAAATAAAGCCCAGCGAAAAGGGAATAGATGCCCAATATTTCAATTCTCCAGTACTAAAAAACTCTATAAACATCCAAAAACTATTGGCTGAAATCCAAAATAATATAGCCAAATTCAAGAAAACATCTACTGTTTTACGGGTAATGTAAACAATTATTCCTGCTATAGACAATGTTGGAATGACCATTAGTATTCCCAACCATTTAAACTCAAGCATCCAACAACTGTCTTTTATTAACCAAAAAACAATGTGTAAACTTTCATACTTTTTTATCTTTTCCCAGAGTTCCATCATTCAGCATTAAAAGTAAGATTTTTTTAACCACATAGGCACATAGGTTTTCACTGATTCAAAAAAGATGATTAAAGAAGCTTCGCTTTTACATAGTTCAACTATGTGAAAAAACATGTTTTCTATCTTAGACTTTATAGCAAATAGTATTCTATGTCTCTATGTGGTTATTTTTTCATCAAGACTATAAGTATTAAAGCCTTTTTAGTATCTTTAAGTTCAATTTAGTTCTAAAACCTTTATGATTCAATTCGAAAAATTTAAACTTAAAAATAACCTCACTGTCATTGTTCACCAAGACAAAAGTACGCCTATGGCTTGCTTAAATATTATTTATGATGTTGGTGCCCGTGACGAAGACGAAAATAAAACAGGTTTTGCGCATCTATTTGAGCATTTAATGTTTGGCGGCAGTATTAATATCCCTAATTACGACGAACCATTACAACTAGTGGGTGGAGAAAATAATGCCTTTACAACAAACGATATTACCAATTACTACTGCACAGTTCCATCTGAAAATTTGGAGACAGCTTTTTGGTTAGAAAGCGACCGTATGCTGAGTTTAGCATTTGATAAAAAAAGCTTAGAAGTACAGCGCAGTGTCGTAATTGAAGAATTTAAACAACGTTATTTAAACCAGCCTTACGGTGATGTATGGTTGTTATTACGCCCCTTGATTTATAACGTGCATCCTTACAAATGGGCAACTATTGGTAAAGAAATTAAGCATATTGAAGATGCGACGATGGAAGATGTAAAAGCATTTTTCAAAGAACATTACAACCCTAGCAATGCGGTATTAGTTGTAGCGGGCGATGTAGAAGTAGAACAAGTAAAAGCTTTAGCTGAGAAATGGTTTGAACCCATTGATGCTGGCATGAAACCAAAACGTAATTTACCAGCAGAACCGCCACAAACTGAATACAGAAGCTTAACCGTTGAACGCGATGTGCCAATTAGCAGTATTTACAGAGCATACCGCATGTGTGCTCGTAACGACGAAGAATATCATACGGTAGATTTATTATCTGACATTTTATCGAGAGGAAATTCATCACGTTTGTATAAAAATTTAATTAAAGACAAACAATTGTTTAGCGATATTAATGCTTATGTGATGGGCGATTTTGATAAAGGATTGTTTGTGATTTCAGGAAAAATTAATGACGGTGTTACGATTGAGCAAGCAGAAGCTGGTATCGATGCGGAAATTGCAAAAATGCAAAACGAATTAGTAGCAGTTGATGAATTACAAAAATGTAAAAACAAAATTGAATCTACTGTGACGTATAGCGAGGCAGATGTATTAAACAAAGCAACCAACTTAGCTATTTCGGAATTGTTAGGAGATGCTAATTTGATAAACCTAGAAATAGAAAATTACCAAAAGGTAACAGCTGAAGGTATTAAAGAACAGGCAAATAAAATTTTACAAAAAACAAATTGCAGTACTTTGTTTTATTTAAAAAAGAAAGTTTAACCGTTTCCCGCAGATTTCGCAGATGACGCAGATAGAAAAAATAACAGAAAATGATTTATCCTATATTATTAGAGGATGTGTTTTTGATGTTTATAATGAACTAGGTCCTGGTTTATTAGAATCTATTTACGAAGCAGCGTTAGCTTATGAATTAAGAGAAAAAGGATTGAACGTTAAAACACAAGTGGGGTTGCCTGTTAAATATAAAGACGCGCAATTAGATCTAGGATATAGAATAGATATTCTTGTAGAAGATAAATTAATTATAGAATTAAAATCTATAGAAACAATTTTAGATGTTCATCACAAACAAGTATTAACCTATTTAAAACTAACTAAACTTAAATTGGGATTATTGATTAACTTTAATAGTGAGGATATATCAAAATCAATATATAGAAAAGTAAATAATTTATAAAAAATCTGCGGCAATCTGCGAGATCTGCGGGACATTAATTATGAATATAACTGAAATATCAAATCGTTTAACTCATCTTCAGTTTAACTCTGATGTGATGAATGCGTATGATGAACCACACAGATTTTATCATACATTAGAACATATTATTGATGTATTAAAACAACTACATGATGCTGAATTATTAAAGCATGATGAGCTATTTTTAGCAGCCGTATTTCATGATATTATTTATAATGCTCAGTCAAGCACTAACGAAGAGGATTCAGCGGAATTTTTTATAAATGCAGCAAAATCATCTTCTTTAACTCATGAACAAAAAGAACATATTAAACAATTAATTTTAGATACAAAACATCATAAACCTACCGTTCCATTTTCCGAAGAATTTATAAAAGCTGATTTAGCAATTTTAAATGCATCTTTTGATAAATTAATTAAATACGAGAAACAAATTTTTAAAGAATTTCAATTTGTAGATTATAAAGACTATAAAATAAAACGTATTGAAGTATTAAAACATTTTAATACTAATGGAAATTTAAATAATTTAATTGATTATGTTAACTCCGTTGAGCCAAGCATAGGCGTATTTGCTGGTAGCTTCAATCCTTTTCACAAAGGGCATTTCAACGTGTTAGAAAAAGCGGAAAAATTATTTGATAAAGTAATTATTGCATTTGGCAAAAATCCCGATAAAACAATTCGTTCGTGGCCAATTCCTAAAACCATTGCTAACCGACAACAAACAGAATATCACGATTTGTTAACTGACCATATAGATTCGTTTGACTACGATGTAACGGTAGTAAGAGGTTTAAGAAACTCAACTGATTTTAACTACGAGCAAAACCAATACCGTTACATACAAGAATTAAAACCAGATATTAAAATCATCAATATTTTTTGCGATAAAGAATTTGAACATATTAGTTCTTCTGGTATTCGCACTCTCGAAAAATACAACAAACACCACAATTATTTGTTAGACTAAAAAAACATAGCATGAAGACAATTATTTTTATAATAAGTTTCACTTTTACGTTCATTAACATAAAGGCGCAAAAAACTTATCAATTGCCATCTGACATTTCAGCAAATGATTATGTAGCAAAAACTATTATTATAAAAGTGAAGCCCGCTTTTGTAAGTGTATGTTCTGATACAAAAATTGATCATCCTGCCTTTACATCTTTGGCCACAGTTGTTGGAGTTTCTAACCTTCATAAAAAATTTCCTTTAGATAAATCACCCGAAAAACCATTTAATAACACGGGACAAGCGTATGCTGATTTGTCGCTTATATACGAATTAAATTATACGTCTATTTTAACAATCGAAAAAGCAATTAATAAACTGTTCTTATCAAATATCTTAGCTTATGCAGAACCACATTTTATCCCCAAGATTAATTACAATCCAAATGATCCTTTGGCAAATCCCGCAAATCAATATCACTTGCAAACAATAAATGCGTTTAATGCATGGAATATTGACAAGGGTGATTCCTCTGTAGTTATTGGAATTACAGATACTGGGACAGATCCAACACATCCTGATTTATTTAATAACATTAAACGAAATTATGCGGATGTAATTGATGGAATTGATAATGATGGAGATGGATTTACAGACAATTATATGGGTTGGGATTTAGGAGTAAATGATAATGATGCAACTTATCAAGCTAATGCACATGGCGTGCATGTTTGTGGATTATCGAGTGCAAGCACTGACAATACTATAGGCGGCGCAGGTTCAGGCTTTAATTGTAAATTTTTACCTGTTAAAATATCCGACGCAAATGGAAGTTTAATTGCAGCGTACGAAGGTATAAAATATGCTGCTGATCATGGTTGCCAAATCATTAATTGTTCGTGGGGTGGCGGAGGTGCAAGCCAATTTGGACAAGATATTATTAATTACGCTACGATTAATAAAAGTAGTTTAGTAGTTTGTGCAGCGGGTAACAACGGGGTAGATGGCGATTTCTATCCTGCTGCTTATAATTATGTTTTATCTGTTGCAAATACTTCACAAAATGACGTTAAATTTTATAGTTCAAATTATGGTTATATGATTGATGTTTGCGCCCCCGGCGATAATGTTAATTCAACTTGGCCCGGAAGTTTATATATTACAACATCTGGCACGTCCATGTCTGCGCCAGTAGTTGCTGGGGCGGCAGGAATTGTAAAAAATCATTTTCCGGCATATAATGGCCTGCAGGTTGGCGAACGATTAAAAGTAACTGCCGATAATATTTATGCCGCAAATCCTTCATATATTAACAAACTTGGTACAGGTAGAATAAATTTATTTCGTGCTTTAACAGATCCAGCATCTCCTAGTGTAGTGCTCACAAATAAATCGGTAACCGATCGTAATGATTTATCTTTTATCAATGGTGATACATTATTTATTACGGGTAATTTTGTTAATTATTTAGATCCTACTTCTGCTTTAAATGTAACTGTTACTCCTTTATCTGCTTATGCTGTTAGTATTGACAATACAACGTCATTAGGCACTATAAACACTTTAGCTAGCGCAACAAACTCATTAGATCCTTTTACTTTTAAATTAACTGGAGTTATTCCCGTTAATCAGGCGATTGATTTTGAAGTTGTAATGAGCGATGGTGCTTACGCGGCAAAACAATTTTTTACCTTATTTATCAATGTAGATTATATAAATATTGAAGTAAATGATGTAAGCACAACTGCAACTAGTAAAGGTAAAATAGGCTATAACCAAGATGCGCAAGCACAAGGTTTAGGATTTAAATATAATAATACAGAATTATTATATGAAGCTGGTTTAATGATTGGCTGCGATACAACTAAAGTATCTGATTGTGTGAGAGGATTAAATACTAGCACCTCTGATTTTGATTTTGGAACTATTAATAGAATCGCTTTACAAATACCATCAATAAATTCTGATTTTGATACTAAAGCAAAACTGAATGATAATTTAGCTTTTTCTCCTTTGAACATTACTGTTGATCAAAATACATTTGCGTGGACAGCTTTACCAAATAATCAATTTGTTATATGGGAATATATGATTACTAACACCCACCTCACTGATACTATGAAAAACATGTTTGCTGGTATTTTTGCGGATTGGGATATTGATGGCGGAACATATGCTCAAAACAGAAGCGCTTATGATGCAAGTACAAAAATGGGTTATACGTTTTATACAGCAACAGGAGGAAAATATGCGGGCATTAAATTATTGACAAATACCGCACCTGCAAATTTTTATGCAATTGATCATGTGAGTGGCGGTAACGGAGGATTAGATTTTGCAAACGGCGTGGACACAAAAGATAAATATTTAAGTTTATCAATTCAACGTGTAGCTGCTGGCGTTGCAGGCAATGGAACGGATGTAATGAATGTTATGAGCAGTGGCCCATTACGATTAGATCCTGGACAAACTGTTAAAGTTGCCTTTGCTTTAATTGGTGGCGATAGTTTACAAAACTTAATTGCAGGAGCTAACCAAGCGCAAATTAAATATGATGGTATAGCAACTGGAATTAACGAATCTACTTCTGCTAATTATGGATTGAAAATTTTTCCTAATCCAACAAAAAATAGCATTACTATTTCGCAAACAGAACCAACGTTTAATAAGTATGAAATTTATAGTTTAAATGGAAACTTAGTTTCTGAAAACAAAATCCAAAGCATACAGCAAAAAGTTGATTTAAGCGGATATGCAGAAGGTATGTATATTGTAAAATTAATTGGCGATCAGAAAGTGGAGTTTAAGAAAATTGTGGTTACAGAATAACTTTCAAGACCTATCAGGTTTTTAAACCTGATAGGTCTTTCCTCAAAATTCCCTATATTTACTCTTTATTTTTAAAAAGATGGAATTAAATACCCTTACTGCTATTTCACCTGTTGACGGACGTTACCGAAAAGTAACCAACGAATTAGCAACTTACTTTTCGGAATTCGGATTAATTAGATACCGTGTGCAAGTTGAAATTGATTATTTCATCCTATTATCACAACAAGGTTTGCCGCAGTTACCAAAATTAAACGAAAGCCAAATCACAAACTTAAAAACAGTTTACCAAAACTTTTCGTTTGCAGATGCCGGAGTCATTAAAGAAACTGAAAAAACAACCAATCATGATGTAAAAGCAGTTGAGTATTTCATCAAAGAAAAATTAAAAGAACAAGGTTTAGAAAACTATTTGGAGTTTGTACACTTTGGTTTAACATCTCAGGATATAAACAATACATCTATTCCATTGTCGCTTAAACACGCTACTAAAGATGTAGTATTACCAAACTTAAAACAAGTAACTGATAAATTAACCAGTTTAGCTAAAGATTGGAAGGGTGTGTCTTTATTGGCGCGCACTCACGGTCAGCCGGCTTCTCCAACTCGTTTAGGAAAAGAAATTTATGTCTTTGTTGAGCGTTTACAAATCCAAATCAATCAATTAAATGCCATTCCTTTTTCCGCAAAATTTGGTGGCGCAACTGGTAACTTTAATGCACATTATGTGGCTTATCCAAAAAATGATTGGATTAAATTTGGAAACGAATTTGTAAATAATACACTTGGTTTAAGCCGCAGTCAGTTTACTACACAAATTGAACACTACGATAATATTGCAGCATATTGCGATGCATTAAAACGCATCAATACTATTTTATTGGATTTATGTCGTGATATTTGGACATACGTTAGCATGGAATATTTTAAACAAAAATTAAAAGAAGGAGAAATTGGTTCTTCAGCTATGCCACATAAAGTGAACCCTATTGATTTTGAAAACGCTGAAGGTAATTTGGGAATTGCAAACGCCATCTTAGAACATTTATCAGCTAAGCTTCCATTATCTCGTTTGCAAAGAGATTTAACAGATAGTACCGTTTTAAGAAACTTAGGCGTTCCAGTCGCACACATTTTAATTTCATATAAAAGCATTTTAAAAGGCTTGGATAAATTAATATTAAACGAAGAAATATTTAATAGAGATTTAGAAAACAACTGGGCAGTTGTGGCTGAGGCAGTTCAAACTATTTTACGTAGAGAAGGTTATCCAAAACCTTATGAAGCGTTAAAAGATTTAACTCGCACGAATACATATATTACAAAAGATTCGATGCATACTTTTATTAATGGATTAAATGTGAGCGCCGACGTAAAAGCAGAATTATTGAAAATTACACCGCAAAACTTTGTAGGACAAAATCCGGAGTTTTAAATTGGGTCCCGCAGATTACACAGATGAACTCAGAGAGAAATAATATATATATTAGTCATGCTGAACTTGTTTCAGCATCTAATAAGACCCTGAAACAAGTTCATGATGACAAACACAAGAACAAAGCATTTACAAATGAAAACGTCAAAAGTTTCATAGATGACAGTGGAATAAACTATAAAAGAAATTAAAACTAATTTTTACAAAAAGAGGATTAAATATTAGTTTTAAATCTATGTTTTCTATTTACCTATGTGGTTGAAAATTTTAAACAACAAATGAAAGTAGCAGGTTTCACAATCATACGCAATGCGATAAAATTTGATTATCCAGTGGTTGAAGCCATTACTTCTATTTTGCCGATATGCGATGAATTTATTGTAGCAGTTGGTAACAGCGAGGATGAAACTTTACAATTAATCAAAAATATCAATTCACCAAAAATTAAAATTATTGAAACTGTTTGGGATGATTCACTTCGCCATGGAGGTCAAGTATTAGCTATTGAAACCAACAAAGCATTTGATGCAATTAGTAAAGATGTTGATTGGTGCTTTTATATTCAAAGTGATGAGTGTGTGCACGAAAAATATTTAGTATCAATTAAAGAGGAGATGCTGAAATATAGAGATGATAAACAAGTTGAAGGTTTATTGTTTAATTACGTCCATTTTTATGGCACATATAATTACATTGGTAATTCGCGCAGATGGTATCGTAAAGAAATAAGAATTATTAAAAACGATAAAAGCATTCGTTCTTATAAAGATGCGCAAGGATTCAGAAAAACTGATAATAGCAAATTAGATGTTAAGCCAATCAGTGTTGAGATTTATCATTACGGTTGGGTAAAACCTCCAAAGGCACAACAAGCTAAGCAAGAAAATTTTCATAAAATGTGGCATGATGATGAATGGATGAAAAAAAATATTGCCCAGGTAGAGGAATTTGATTATTCTCAGATAGATAGTTTGGAAGAATTTAAAGGCACGCATCCAAAAGTTATTCAGGAACGTATTAGCGCTGCTAATTGGAATTTTAATTTTGATAAATCTCAAATCGAATTAACTGCAAAAAACAAGCTATTATTATTTATAGAAAAAACTACGGGCTGGAAAATTGGAGAGTATAAAAATTATAAAATAAAATAATTTTTTTGCTCCCATTATTTTAGATAGTTTTCATACTTTTTTAAAAATAATTAAAATATTAGGTTCTCTAGACTAAAAATAAAATTTTCTTGCTCACTTAAAATACAATACTTATTTTAGTATTAATATAAATGTATTATACTGTTAAAATGGAAATACTCAGAAATTGGATTCTTACAATAACAGTTTCCGCATATATTTTATATCCTGGATTTATTAATGCTCAAAGTAGCAATGGAAATTCTTGGGCAAATAAATTTGGTTATCAAAAGTCCTTTATTGAAAATAAAGGGCAATTTTCTATCCCTGATGCTTTTGGAAACCGTAGCCCTGTGGTATATGTAGTTGACCATGGGGGAACGAAGATATATTTTACTAAAAAAGGTATTACATATACATTTTTAGAAGCCACTAGAAAACAAATAAATGCTCGCGAGATGAAACGAGAGCGAAGAGAAGAATATAGAAATCCAGAAGAACACTTGCTTCGAGAAAAAGAAGAACATCAATTAAAAATAAAAACAGATCAAGTAACTATGCTATGGGAAAATGCCAATACAAATACCTCTATTGAGCCTAGCGAATTAACATCCGATTACCATAACTACTATTTTAAGCAAACTGATGGAAATTATAAAGATGTTTCAAACATTAAAGCCTTTAAAAAAATCACATACAAAAATCTCTATCCAAATATTGATGTTGAATATATCTTTCACGAAAAATCTGGCTTAAAATATACTTTAATTCTTCATCCTGGCGCTGATCCTTCGCGAATCAAAATGGTTTATGATAATCACGTATCCTTAAATTCTAATGGAGAAATTAGAATTGATACAAGATTTGGTGAGATTGTAGAACACGCGCCTTTATCATTTTACCATCAAAATAATTCGTCAATTATCAAATCATCTTTTATTAAATCAAAAAATAAAGTTTCATTTCAATTGGAAAACTATGATAATTCGAAAACAATAGTGATTGATCCATGGACTCAAACTCCTGCTTTTACAAGTAACTGGGATTGTGTTTGGGAATGTGAAAAAGATGGTGCGGGAAATGTTTATGCAATTGGAGGCGTAATGCCCGTACAATTATTAAAATATAATGCTGCAGGAACATTGCAATGGACATATAATACACCTTATGATACAACGTCATGGATTGGGACTTTTGCTGTGGATAATATCGGAAACTCTTATGTAACAAATGGTACAACTCCTGGAATTATAAAAGTAAATACTTCCGGAGCTCTCCAATGGACTGTGGGAGGCGGAGCCTTAGCAGAATACTGGAATATCGCTTTTAACTGTGATCAAACTAAGTTAATTGTCGGTGGAACGGATAATTTAAGAGGTGCTATTTTTGATATAAATACAATTAACGGTGCAGTTATAGCGTCGAAAATTGTTGCGTATGGTTCCGCTTTTGGGTTTCCTCCGAGCATTCAAGAAGTAAGATCAATTACTTCTTGTGGTAATGGAAGATATTATTTTTTGACTCTTGATTCAATAGGTTACATTAGTCAGAATCTTAATTTGTGTGCCAATAACGCTTCATTATTCAAAACAACAAGTACGCATGGGTTTTCTTACAAATGTGAAAATTATCGAAG
>JBIKOX010000261.1:0-3289 GCA_044357775.1 Bacteroidia bacterium
CAACTGACGAATCTGCTCTTTAGAACCCCTCGCTCCTGAATCCAACATCATGAATATAGGATTAAAGCCTTGGTTGTCACCAGTTAATTGCTTAATAAGGGCATCCGAAACTTTTGAGTTTACACGTGTCCAGATGTCAATTACCTGATTGTATCGTTCGTTGTTCGTTATAAATCCATTATTATAATTACTCCAAACTTCTTCAACTTCTTTTTTAGCGTTAGCCACCAAACTATCCTTTTCTACAGGAACAGGAATATCAGCAATGTTAAATGATAATCCACCTTTGAAAGAGAATTTAAATCCTAGGTCTTTAATATTATCAAGGAACTCAGCTGTTACAGCAATTCCTGTCATTTTTACCAAATCTCCAATAATATCTCTTAGTGATTTTTTGGTTAAAACCAAATTGATAAATCCAACTTCTTTTGGTACAAATTGATTGAACAATACTCTACCAACTCCTGTTTCAATTATTTTAGTAACTAATTCTTTATTCTCACGAACGACAGTTTTAATCTTGATAATTGCGTGAAGATCTATTTTTCCTTCGTTGAAGGCTATAGTAACTTCTTCGTCTGAATAGAAAGTCATGCCTTCACCTTTTACAGGATGCTCTTTAGTGCTTTTTCTAATTTTGGTCATGTAATACAAGCCCAAAACCATGTCCTGAGAGGGAACGGCAATAGGAGCACCATTAGCAGGATTCAAAATATTATGAGGTGCAAGCATTAAAAGTTGAGCTTCCAAAATTGCTGCATGTCCCAAAGGGACGTGAACAGCCATCTGGTCACCGTCAAAATCCGCGTTAAAACCTGTACAAGTTAATGGGTGCAATTGAATAGCTTTTCCTTCAACCAATTTTGGTTGGAAAGATTGGATACCCAATCTGTGAAGTGTAGGAGCCCTGTTTAACATAATAGGGTGTCCTTTCAATATATTTTCAAGAATTTCCCATATTACAGGGTCTTTTCTGTCAACTATTTTCTTAGCAGATTTAACTGTTTTTACAACCCCACGTTCAATTAAACGACGAATAATAAAAGGTTTAAATAACTCTGCAGCCATACCTTTAGGCAAACCACACTCATGTAATTTCAACCATGGTCCTACCACAATTACCGAACGACCAGAGTAGTCAACCCTTTTTCCTAAAAGATTTTGACGGAAACGGCCCTGCTTACCTTTTAGCATATCACTTAAAGATTTTAATGGACGGTTACCTTCTGATTTTACAGCATTTGCCCGACGGGTATTATCCAATAATGAATCTACCGACTCTTGAAGCATACGCTTTTCGTTACGTAAAATTACTTCAGGAGCTTTAATTTCTATCAATCGCTTTAAACGGTTGTTACGAATAATAACACGACGATACAAATCATTTAAATCCGATGTCGCAAAACGTCCACCTTCTAATGGGACTAAAGGACGTAATTCAGGAGGAATAACAGGTAACATTTTCAAAATCATCCACTCGGGACGATTTTCAAAACGAGAATTTGAATCACGGAAACTGCTAATTACTTTCAAACGCTTTAAAGCCTCTGCTTTACGTTGTTGTGAAGTTTCATTTGCAGCCTGATGTCTTAAACCATAAGAAAGTTCATCTAACTTAATACGTGATAATAACTCCCACATTGCATCACCACCCATTTTGGCGATAAATTTATTAGGGTCTTTATCATCTAAGTAAAAATTATCCTTTGGTAATGTATCAAGTATATCTAAATATTCCTCTTCAGTTAAAAAGTCAAGATAATTCACACCATCTTCAGCCTTTACACCCGCTTGAATTACTACATAGCGTTCGTAGTAAATAAGCATATCCAATTTTTTTGTTGGTAAACCTAGTAAGTAACCTATTTTATTGGGTAATGAACGGAAATACCAAATATGGGCTACGGGAACCACTAATTCAATGTGGCCCATTCTTTCGCGTCTAACTTTTTTCTCGGTTACCTCTACACCACAACGGTCACAAACGATTCCCTTATAGCGAATACGTTTGTATTTACCACAATGACATTCATAATCCTTAACAGGTCCGAATATTCTTTCACAGAATAATCCCCCCATTTCTGGTTTATATGAACGGTAGTTAATTGTTTCTGGTTTTATTACTTCACCGTATGAACGTTGCAGAATAATTTCAGGCGAAGCTAAACTTATTCTAATTTGGGTGAAATTGCTTTTTAATCTTAAATCTTTTTTATTAAATGACATGTTTTCTTCTTAAAAATAAAAAATAGTTATTCAAATGTTACATCTAATCCTAATCCTCGTAATTCGTGCACCAATACGTTGAAGGATTCTGGAATTCCCGGCTCGCCAAGATTATCTCCTTTAACAATTGCTTCGTAAGCTTTGGCACGTCCCATAATATCATCTGATTTTATGGTTAAAATTTCGCGTAGAATATTAGCTGCACCAAATGCTTCTAGTGCCCAAACCTCCATCTCTCCAAATCGCTGACCACCAAATTGAGCTTTACCACCCAAAGGCTGTTGTGTTATAAGTGAATATGGTCCGATACTTCTTGCGTGCATCTTGTCATCAACTAAGTGACCTAATTTAAGCATATAAATAACACCCACAGTAGTCTTTTGGTCAAATCTCTCACCTGTTAAACCATTGTAAAGGTGAGTATATCCCCACTTAGGAAGTTTTGCTTTTTCAACATATTCACAAATCTCATCACCGCTAGCACCATCAAAAATTGGAGTAGCAAACTTTAATCCTAATTCTTTACCAGCCCAACCTAATACAGTTTCATAAATCTGTCCTAAGTTCATACGAGAAGGCACACCAAGGGGGTTAAGAACGATATCAACAGGGGTACCATCTTCTAAGAAAGGCATATCCTCTTCAGGAACGATTTTGGCTACTATACCTTTATTTCCGTGACGACCGGCCATTTTATCACCAACTTTAAGCTTACGCTTGTGGGCAATATAAACTTTAGCCATCTTAAGAATTCCTGTTGGTAATTCATCTCCAACACTGATTGCATAATATTTACGCTTAAATTCAGTTGTGATATCATTGTACTTATACTTGTAATTATTAAAAATACTAACAATTAAAGCATTTTTTTCAGAATCCGTCGTCCAGTTGTTGTATGAAACAATACTGAAATCGATGTCTCCAATATTTTTTAAAGTAAATTTAGTACCTTTAGAGATAACTTCTTCACCATAAATATTGTATACACCTTGGGATGTTTTTCCATTAACTACTTTAAATAATTTATCAATAAGAATTGATTTTAGCTTAGCAATATTTTTTT
>JBIKOX010000082.1:0-11734 GCA_044357775.1 Bacteroidia bacterium
GATATGCTGAAAACTGATATCCTCATTATCAACAAAATTCTTAAAATGATTCACGCGAGGATTTTCCCCACTGTGTTGATTATACTTTTTAAGTTTTAATAAATCAGAAAGATGCTCCTCAGCAATGGCATTAAATGAAGATTTATTATTGGTTCTAACTTTTCTAATTAATTGTTTATCGGATAAATGAACTTCATCTTGATCAGCAGTTAAAAGAATCGCACTTACCTCAGTTTGTTTTTTTAAAATCAAATGATTCAGTCTTACCGAATTTGGATAATTACTCTTTACGACCGACTTTTTTTCGTCCCAATTTTCGGGTTTTATAGAGTAGCCAATTTGGTAATAAATTGGTTTGCGATTGCGAATAATTCGTATTACGAGAGGAAAAGTCCCGTCTTTCTTGGGGTTGCTCTTGTAGAGCATGATCTTAAAAGAAGCCATTTTTTAAATTTGCAGTAAAGATAGGCAAAAGCAGCTATTTTTCATTAAACATTCATTAAACATTTTGCCAACCACATTGAATTTTGTTGACTTAAAAAAAATACATATATTTGATTTACAGTTAGTTATAATTTCAATAAAGACCATTAAAAACCGCTAAAAACCACTTTTGCAGGACTTAAAATCCTGTGTCTTCACGGACGTACGGGTTCAAGTCCCGTCTGGGGTACCAACAAAATCAAGCCTTTCAGAGATGAAAGGCTTTTTTGTTTGCTTTATTTTTTTGATGGGTCAAACCTGGGTCAAACATTTTACTCAAAAAGTAACTTTTTACAAAAATTGAAAATGATTTTTTTAGAGTACATTTTTTAACTCAGAAAAAACACAAAAATTATGATGATGAAAAATAAAAAAAATAAACCACTTAAAAATTCTCAAATATTCCGAGACCGAACAGAGCGAAATCATACTTCACTGGATCTAGCTTATCTAAAGTTCTAAGGTTTTCATCAAGTTCTTCAACAGCTCTTGCATCATTTTGGGTTCTACTCAATAATCCTAGCTTCCTGGCAATATTTCCGGAATGAACATCTAGCGGACAAGATAATTGAGAGGGCTTTATTGATTTCCATAATCCAAAATCAACACCACGTTTATCCTTCCTTACCAACCATCGCAAATACATATTTATTTTTTTTGCTGCCGAACCATTTAAAGGATCGCTAACATGTTTTGTTGTTCTTGCAGGATGAGAAATTTCAAAGAATGTCTTTTTAAAATGATGTATCGCTGGTTGAACTGAATTTTTGGTTACGTTAGAACTCATAACTTTTTCTAAACCTCCTTTTTTTTGATAGATGTATTGTAATGATTTAATAAAGTAAATTAAGTCATTGCCATTAAAAGTACGATGAACAAATCCCTCAAGTCTTTTTAATTGACGATCATCATGAGACATAACAAAATCATAAGGCGATTCGCCAAGCAGGTCTAACATTCTGTGGCCATTTTTTACGATAATTTTTCGGTTGCCCCAAGCAATGGTAGCTGCTAAAAATCCCGATATTTCAATATCTTCTTTTAACGAATAACGGTGTGGAATACTAATCGGATCATCAGCAATAAAATCAATAATGTTATATTTATTTACCTTCTCGTCTAAAAACTCTTTCAGCTCTAATCTATTTATTTTTAAATTACTCTTATTTATTATGCCCACAATAGATAGATTAATGCAGTTTGCCATTTTTGTTTTATAAATGTAACAAATTTACATCATTAAAAAAGCCTGTCTACTTTTGTAAACAGGCTTTAAGAAAAATTAATTATACTATTTTGTCAACCAACTTCTATTGTAAATATATTTATTCAGAATCAATGAATTTACTACTTACAAATTCACCATTTCTTGTAAAGTAACATTCAATATACATCAAACCAGGAACTCCCATAGCATTTTTTGCTGAATATTCGTGATAGACATTTAGCTGATCATTTTTAATTATTAAATTAAATTTTTTTGGTTCGTAAGTAAGTATGTACTTGCAGGTAGTTTTTGACTCTTCGCAGACTTTTAAAATAATTGAGTCAAACTTGCTTTTTGAAATCATTTTTGAGATTTCAGAATAATTAAACTTACCAATTTCATATTTTGCAAAAACTATTTTATCATCACCATTAAACACTTCTAACGAATCGCTTGCCTGTTGAAAGCTTTCTTTTTTTGTTTCGACATTATGTGCACAAGAAGCACATAATACAACTCCAATAAATAAAATTATTTTCTTCATAAATCTAAATACTATTTTAAAACCCAACTAATATACTACATATACTATGATTAAAATAATATATATTTCTTTAAGTAAAAAAGCCTCCTTTTTCGAAGAAAGGAGGCTTTTAAAAAATTCGAAGAACTAAACTTATTTCATGGGTTGCATTACTTCTAAAGTAATGTTGATTGTTACCTTCTCGCCTAATCCACCTGCACCACCAATACCATATTGTGTGCGGTCAATAACAGTTGTTCCTTCAAAACCACCAACTTTAAATTTCCCCCCTCCGTCTTTCGTATAATCTTTATTTTCAATACCCATGTATTTAAATTTAACATCAGCAGCTTTAGTAACTCCTTTAATTGTCATTTTACCTTTTGCGATATAACCATAAGCCATACCTGTTGTATCTATTACAATTTCAGAAGCTTCGAAAATCATTTTAGGGAATTTAGCTGCATCAAAAAAATCAGCACCTTTAATATGCTCATCACGTCCTGCGCTTTGAGTATTTAAACTATTAGCTGCAATTTGAATATATATCTTTGTCCCCTCATTTTGTAAATTTACCCAACCGCTATCAATTAAAGCAGAACCTTTTGTATTAGTTACAATGTGTTTGATACTAAAATCAACAGCGCTATGAGATCCATCAACATTGTAAAGACCAGTTAATTCAGCAATGTCTTTTTGGTTAGCAGTCATAATGCTATCGCATTGTGCTTTGCTAGTGCAAGTATATTCTTGTCCGTTAATGTTACATTTAATGACTTCTTCAGTTGCACAACATGCTTTCGTTTCATTCATGTTAACTGCGATATAAGGTGCAATTACTAATGATACGATAGACATTAATTTAATTAAGATATTCATTGATGGTCCTGATGTATCTTTAAATGGATCTCCAACAGTATCACCAGTAACTGATGCTTTGTGTGGCTCCGATTTTTTGTAGAACATCTCACCATTAATTAAAACACCTTTTTCAAATGATTTTTTAGCGTTATCCCAAGCACCACCAGCGTTAGATTGGAAAATACCCATCAACACACCAGATACTGTAACACCTGCTAATAAACCACCTAATACTTCTGGTCCGAATACAAAACCAACAACAACTGGAGTAATTAAGGCAATAGCACCCGGCATCATCATTTCGCGGATAGAAGCTTTAGTAGAAATTGCCACACATTTTTCGTATTCAGGTTTTGCTTTGTATTCCATAATTCCGGGAATTTCGCGGAACTGACGACGAACTTCTTGCACCATATCCATTGCAGCTTTACCAACCGCTTGAATACATAATGCAGAGAAAATAAATGGAATCATTCCACCAACAAATAAACCTGCTAAAACTGGTGCTTTGTAAATATCAATGGCATCAATTCCTGCAATACCTACGAATGCTGCAAATAATGCTAATGATGTTAATGCTGCTGATGCAATTGCAAATCCTTTTCCTGTAGCCGCAGTTGTGTTACCTACTGCATCTAGGTTATCTGTACGTTCGCGCACTTCTGGAGGTAATTGACTCATTTCAGCAATACCACCTGCGTTATCAGCAATAGGTCCAAAAGCATCAATTGCTAATTGCATAGCAGTAGTTGCCATCATACCTGCAGCAGCAATAGCTACGCCATATAAACCTGCACAGTAATATGAACCCATAATACCAGCAGCTAAAGTTAAAATAGGAATAACGGTTGATTTCATACCAACTGCTAAACCTCCAATAATATTAGTAGCGTGACCTGTAGACGATTGTTGAATAATAGATAAAACTGGAGCTTTACCCATAGCTGTGTAATACTCCGTTACAATACTCATAATTGCACCAACCACTGTTCCAACTAAGATAGCTAAGAACACACCCATTTTGGTAAATGTTTTATCACGTAAAACGATATCACCATCAGGTAACATCCACATTACTATAAAATAAGACGCAATAACTGTTAATGCCATTGATGCCCAGTTACCATAATTTAAAGCATTCTGCACATTTGATTTATCATCTTTAATGGTAACAAACCAAGTACCTACAATTGAGAATAAAATTCCTAAACCACAAATAACCATTGGTAATAAAATTGGAGACATCCCGCCGAAAGCATCCGTTACAACAACTTCCTGCCCTAATACCATCGTAGCTAAAATAGTTGCTACATAAGAACCAAATAAATCGGCACCCATACCAGCAACGTCACCTACGTTATCTCCCACGTTATCTGCAATAGTTGCTGGGTTACGAACATCATCTTCAGGGATACCTGCTTCAACTTTACCAACTAAATCAGCACCAACATCGGCAGCTTTTGTATAAATACCACCACCAACACGCGCAAATAAAGCAATTGACTCAGCTCCTAAAGAAAAACCAGTTAATACTTCGATGGCTGTTTTTACTGTATTCTCTCCTAAGTCACCAAAGATTCCTAAGAAAGCGATGAATAAACCACCTAAACCTAAAATTGCTAAACCAGCAACACCTAAGCCCATTACTGTACCACCAGTGAATGACACCTTTAACGCTTGTTTTAAACTTGTACGAGCTGCTTGAGTAGTGCGAACGTTAGCTTTAGTAGCTACTTTCATACCAATGTATCCTGCTGTTGCAGAGAATACCGCTCCTATAATAAAAGCAATAGAAATTATCCAACTTGAATGAATTTCTTTACCATTAACTTCATGAATTGTTCCAGAATAAGCTAATAATGCCGCTGCAAAAACAACGAAAATACTTAACACTTTCCACTCTGCTTTTAAGAAAGCCATTGCTCCATCAGCTATATAACCAGCTAATTCTTGCATGTTCTTATCACCGGCATCCTGCTTACTTACCCAAGCAGATTTTATTGCCATTATCACCAAACCAAAGATACCTAATAATGGTACCATGTAAATTACTAAATCGTTCATATGTTTTGTTTAAATTTAAGGGTGCAAAAATAAGGATTTATCTGAAAAAATAAAATAATTAATTTATTGATTAACAAACTGTTATAAATTACTTAATCTACGAGATTTTAAAATATAGGAAAGTATAAATGAATGCTGAAATAAATGTTGTCGGGCACTATTTTTAAGCACAAGCAACTTACTTATAAAATTGGCAAAAGTTTGAGAATTTACAAAAAATAAAATGTGATTATTGAACCCACTTTTAAAATACTTTTTCTAAAGCAATTTTAAACCAACTAGCATAATTTTGAGGGTTGAATACTATATCCATTTTAATATCGGTAATAGACTGCCATTTAAAACTTCCCACTTCATCAGGATTTAAAATGGGATTTTGGTTAGTAAAACCAACCAAAACATAATCTAATTCATGTTCTATTAATCCGTTTTCAAATTCAGTTTTATAAATAAAATTTGTTTCGATTTTTAAATCACAACCCATTCCCATTTCTTCAAATAATCGTCTGTTAGCCGAATCTTTAATTGTTTCGTTTGGGCGAGGATGCGAGCAGCAAGTATTAGCCCATAATCCGGCACTATGGTACTTTGTTAGAGCTCGCTGCTGCAATAACAATTCATTTTTATCATTAAATATGAAAACTGAAAATGCGCGATGTAATAATCCTTCTTCATGCGCTTGAAGTTTTTCCATCACACCAATTTCATTATCCTTTTCATCAACTAATATAACAAAGTCTTTGGTCATAACATGCTGCGCCCGTTGGGCATCTCCTTCGAAGGAGAAAAAAATAGGTGAATTACAATAAATTTAAACTATGACGAACGTATGAACTAGCAAATAATACCATCTTTTGAGAGTTTGGTATACTGATTCGTTCTTCCATAATACGTTCAGGATGCAACGACTTAATTTTATTAAATAGCTTTAAATAGTAAATATAGGCCACATAAACTCCAAAACGAGAATTTTTCGGCAATAATTTAATACCTTCTAAACCTTTATTAAAATCTAACTGAATATCGTCTTCTAGAGAAGCTTTTGTTGCAGAATCTAATTTTGTTAATTCAACATTTGGAAAATAAACCCTACCCATTCCTAAATAATCAGCGTGTAAGTCTCTTAAAAAATTTATTTTTTGAAAAGCAGATCCTAACGACATAGCATAAGGAGTTAACTCATCATACATTTTTTTATCACCCTTCACAAATACACGCAAACACATCAAACCAACCACCTCAGCACTTCCCAAAATATACTCCTTGTAACCCTCTTCAGTATATTCTTTTTTTTCCAAATCCATTTCCATACTTTTTAAAAAAGTATCAATTAATTTGTGATCTACATTGTAATCATTTATTACTTTTTGGAAGCTATTTAAAACAGGATTTAAGCTAATTCCTCGCTCAATAGCACGATACGTTTCAAGTTTAAATTCATCTAATAATTCCCTTTTATTAAAGTCATGAAACGTATCTACAATTTCATCTGCAAAGCGAACAAAACCATAAATACTATATATTGCATTATGAAATTCTTTATCCAAAAACTTAATTCCTAATGAAAAAGATGTACTATAGGTATTAGTAACTAGTTTACTAGTTCTTATTCCTACGTTATCAAATAATTCTTTCATTTTTTAAATTAATGCAAAAGTAACAAAATAATAATTTCTAAAACTACAACAACTGATAATGAGATTTTGTTTAATCTTACTAATTATTTGCTAAATATTTTATTACTTGCTCAGAAACTAACTTACCGGATATTAAGCAAGGAGGCACGCCGGGGCCTGGAACGGTTAATTGACCTGTGTAAAACAAATTCTTAACTTTTTTATTAATTAACTTAGGTTTTAAAATAGCGGTTTGACTTAAAGTATTAGCCAAACCGTAAGCATTACCTTTAAATGAATTATAGTCTTTTATAAAATCACTCGTTGCATAATCTCTCCTAAAAATAACATTATCCTTAAATGGCACACCGATTTGTTTTTCAATACGCGAAATAACCATGTCAAAATACCTGTCATTAGTCGCTTTATCATCTTTCAAATTTGGAGCAATAGGAATTAATACCATTAAATTTTCACAACCTTCGGGCGCTACATTTGAATCTGTTTGCGAAGTTGAACTTAAGTAGATTAAAGGATTAGTTGGCCATTTTGGGTCTGTGTAAATTTCTTTAGAGTGTTTATCAAAATCTGCATCAAAAAATAACGTATGATGCAAAAGATTTGGAAGTTTTTTATTGACTCCAATATAAAAAATTAAACTTGAAGGCGCCAACTTCCGAGTTTCCCAGTACTTTTCGGAATAATTACGGTATTTTTCATCCAATAATTTTTGTTCTGTAAAATTATAATCTGCACTCGAAACCAAAGCATCAAAATTTGAATACGTTAATTTCGAAACAATTTCTTTAGCTTTATTATCGGTTACATTAATTTTAGAAACATCGCTATTTAATTCAAACTTAACTCCTAACTCTACAGCTAATTTGTGCATACCATTCACTACACTTATCATTCCTCCTTTGGGATACCATGTTCCGCCAATCATATCTGAATAATTCATTAAGCTATACAAGGCAGGCGTGTTTTCGGGCAAGGCACCTAAAAACAAAACAGGAAACTCTAATAGTTGAATTAATTTAGGATTAGTAAATGACTTACGAATATGAGATGCAATAGAGTTAAAAACGTCTAATTTAAAAACACCTTTCATAAACTTAACATTCATAAACTCGATTAATGATAAACCGGGCTTATAAACTAAATCATTCATTCCAATATTGTACTTATACTCGGCTTCCTTTAAAAATTGTTTTAATTTTACTGCGCTACCTGCCTCAATGCGTTCAAACATAGCGTATAACTCATCAATATTACTAGGAATATCTAAAGGACCGTCTTTATAAATTATTCTGTAAGATGGCGATAGCCTTTCTAACTCATAATAGTCAGAAACTTTTTTACCAAAGTCTGCAAAAAATTTCTCGAAAACATCAGGCATCCAATACCAACTCGGCCCCATATCATAAACAAAACCATCTTGTTCAAATTTTCTTGCCCTTCCACCAATGCTGTCATGCTTTTCTAAAACTATAACATCGCAACCTTGTTTTGCAAGATAGCATGCTGTTGACAAACCCGAAAAACCTGAACCTATAATCGTAACTTTTTTAGACATACTTTAACAACAAAAACTGTAAATTATTGTTTAAACTTACAAAATAAAAAAACAACTAAAAAAGATTATCTAGCAGATGCAAAAGCAAATTGTTATTATTGGATCAGGTGTGGCTGGATTAGCTTGTGCTGTGCGTCTTGGAGCCGCCGGACATAAAGTTACTGTTATAGAAGCTAACCATTATTTAGGAGGTAAATTAACGGAACAAACATTGGGGTCATATCGTTTTGATATGGGACCATCCGTTTTTACGCTACCGCATTTAATTGAAGAGTTAACCGCGATAAGTAATCAAGATATTAAATTTGAATATCTGGTTTTGGACAAAATATGTAATTATTTTTATGAAGATGGAACAACCTTAAGTGCTTATCCCGATAAGGAAAAATTTGCAACTGAAGTTCAAAATAAATTGGGCGAAACAAAAGAATCGGTTTACGAACAATTAAAATACAGCGCAACAGCCTATGAGTTAATTGGAGAATTATTTATGGAGCAATCCCTTCATAAATTATCTAATTTTTTAAATCTTAAAACTGCAAAAGCCATCTTAAATATTGGAAAGCTAAAACTCAATAAAACGATGAACGAAGTTAACAAAGCTCGTTTTAAAAATAAAAAAACAGTACAACTATTTAATCGTTTTGCAACTTACAATGGCTCAAATCCTTTTCAGGCGCCTGCATTAATAAACATCATTGCTCACTTAGAACATAATATTGGCGCTTTTGCTCCTAAAAACGGAATGAATGATATTACCATGCATCTTCATAAGTTAAGTCTAAGTTTAGGTGTTGATTTTAAAATGAACACACGAGTATTAAAAGTTATAACTGAAAACGATTTAGCTAAAAGTGTGCTAACCTCCAACGGCGAAATAAAAGCTGATATAGTAGTGAGTGGTGCTGATATAAAACACGTTTACACAAAGCTATTAGACAAAAAATACTATCCAACTAAAATTTTAGAACAGGAAAAATCATTATCTGGACTGATTTTTTATTGGGGAGTAAAAAAAGAATTTCAAGAACTAAGCTTGCACAATATTTTATTTAGTGAAAATAGTGAAGCTGAATTTACTAGTGTTTTTAAACATAAAACCCCGCATAATGATCCAACCGTTTATATCAATATCACTTCAAAAGTAACGCCAACAGATGCGCCCGCTGGATGTGAAAATTGGTTTGTAATGATTAATGTACCGCACAACGCCTCAGGCGAACCAATTGCTTATGTTCAAGAAATGAGAAAACACATTGTAGCTAAAATTAACCGCGTTTTAAAAACTGACATTGAACAATATATTGAAGAGGAAGGTATGTTAGATCCTTATTTAATTGAACAGCGCACAAGTTCGTCTGGTGGTTCGTTATATGGCAACTCATCAAATAATAAATACGCGGCATTTTTAAGACACGCTAATAATACCGGCAAAATAAAAAACATGTATTTCTGCGGAGGAAGTGTGCATCCCGGCGGAGGAATTCCTTTAGGTTTATTGAGTGCCAAAATTGTTAGTGAAATGATTGCCGAGAAGCGCTAATTTAGATTATCGCATGATTAAAATCATCATAATAACTTTTTAAAACTGATTAGCATCAACATATCAGCCTAAACCTTCTATACCTTTGATAAATGAAAATTGCACCCTCATTTATCATCAGTGCATTACTATTATTCACTTCTTGCTCAAAAGAAAAAGAATCAATTAAAGTATATGCTAGTGATATTACTGAATTGGTTTATGCTAGTGGTAAAGTAAAAGCGGCTGATCAATACTATGTCTATTCAACAGTAAATGGTGTTTTACAAAACATTTTTGTTAACGTTGGAGAACAAATAAAAAAAGGACAAACACTTTTACAAATTGATAATGTGACTTCTGAATTGAATACTGAGAACGCTCGCATAGCTTTAGATTTAAGCGCCGAAAATAATCGTAAAGGCTCTGACAAATTACAAGAATTGGAACTCATTGTAAATTTAGCATTTGAGAAATTACAATTAGATTCTTCTTTATTTTTTCGACAAAAAAAATTATGGGATCAAAATATTGGAACTCAGCTTGAACTTGAACAAAAAAAATTAGCTTATAATAATTCAAACATTAATTATCACACTTCACAAAAAAGATTATCACAATTAAAAACGCAATTACAAAACGAATTAAAACGTGCAAACGTAACCTATGATATTAATAAAAAATTATTTAGTGATTACTCCATTAAAAGTTCAGTTAACGGTAAAGTATATGATATACTAAAGGAACGCGGAGAATTAGTAACTCCGCAAACACCATTAGCGATTATAGGTAAAGTAGATACATTTTTATTAGAACTCTCTGTTGATGAAAACGATATTATTAAAATTAGCTTAGGGCAAAAAGTACTAGTAACAATGGACAGTTATAAAGGTGAAGTTTTAGAAGCTCTTGTCGATAAAATATATCCTATTATGAATGAACGCAGCAGAACCTTTATGGTAGAAGCGCATTTTATAAATCCTCCCAAAAAATTATTTCCAAATTTATCTGCAGAGGCAAATATCATTATTCAAATGAAAAAAAACATCATCACCATTCCTAACAACTATATTGTTGATGGGAAATATGTATTAATTAATAATAATCAAAAACGAGAAATAAAAACAGGATTAAAAGATTATCAAAAAGTAGAAGTGATTGAAGGTTTAAAAGAAAACGATGTGATATATAAACCTTAATATATGAATTTAAAACTCATTATAGATATTGCCTTTAACTTAATCAGTGCACGTTTAAAACAATCTATTGTTGCAGCGGTTGGTGTTACATTTGGAATTGCCATGTTTATTACATTGGTAAGTTTTATGAATGGTTTAAATAATTTATTAGATGGATTAATGTTGAATCGTACACCTCATGTTAGATTATACAACGAAATTAAACCAACCAAACAACAACCTGTTACGTTATTAAAAAATCAAAAGAACGCTACTAATTTTATTACTTCAATAAAGCCAAAAGATAGAGGGCAAGAAATTTACAATAGTAAATCAATTATTGATGTATTAAAAAAAGATTCACGAATTATTGACGTTGCGCCTAAGGTTTCGGTTCCTGTATTTTATAACGCAGGAAATATTGAAATTACAGGTTTGATAAATGGCATCGATGTTCCGGCAGAGGAACATTTATTTAAAGTAAGTGATTATATTATTGAAGGAAACGTTTTTGATTTAGATAATGAAGGCAACACTATTATTATAGGTAAAGGCTTGTCTGAAAAAATGATGGTAAACGTTGGTGATGTTATTAAAATTACCACTTTAAAAGGAGGGCTGGTCAACTTAAAAATAGTTGGAATTAGCCAAATTGGTATTGCAGATATTGATAATACAATGAGTTATACATCCTTAGAAACTGC
>JBIKOX010000083.1:0-11720 GCA_044357775.1 Bacteroidia bacterium
CGCCCAATGACGTAATGTGCTGGAACTCCATAGGTAGAAAATTGTTTTAGTACTAAATCAATATCATATTGATCTCCGCCCGAATTATTAAAAGTAGAATGTACAATCACTGCGTTAACAATACGGTTAGCATTAGTTGCAAAACCAAAACTTACTTTTTTATTGATAATATTCAGCGAATCTTTTGAAAACGCAGAGGTACAATAAAATTGAAATAAAATAACTAAAAAAATAAAACACCTCATAAACAAATTTTTATAAATTAAAATTACGCAATTATTTAAATTCAAATTTGTAAATTAAGTTATTTATTGCAACTTAGAATGTTAGGAAATCAGTTTACGTTTTGTTTATCAAATCAAAAAAAGTCAAAAAAATTCCCTTTAAGAATTTTCTTAAAGGGATTTTTAATTATTATTTAAGTGTGATTATTTTACTTCTTCGTAATCTACATCAGTTACACTTTCAGATTTATTGCCTTCAGCGTTTGCATTTGGTTTTGCACCGCCTGCATTTGCTCCACCTTGATCATTCATAGCGGCATGCATTTCAGTTGAAGCAGCTTCCCAAGCAGCATTTAAAGTAGTCATTGCCGAGTCAATACCTGCTATGTCTCTTGAATCATGAGCAGTTTTTAATTCTGTTAAAGCACTTTCAATGGCTGATTTTTTCTCTGCAGGAATTTTATCGCCAAATTCTTTTAATTGTTTTTCAGATTGGAAAATTAATCCGTCAGCACCATTAATTTTATCAGCTTCATCTTTTGCTTTTTTGTCAGCATCAGCGTTTACTTCAGCTTCATGTTTCATTTTCTCAATTTCTTCTTTGCTTAATCCAGAAGAAGCTTCGATACGAATATTTTGAGCTTTACCTGTTGCTTTATCTTTAGCAGAAACAGATAATATACCATTTGCATCAATATCAAAAGTTACTTCAATTTGAGGCACTCCACGTGGAGACGGCATAATACCATCTAAGTTAAACTGGCCAATGGTGCGATTATCTTTAGCCATTGGACGCTCGCCTTGCAACACATGTAATTGTACACTTGGCTGGTTATCACTAGCAGTTGAGAACGTTTCTGTTTTTTTAGAAGGAATCGTTGTATTTGATTCAATTAATTTAGTAAATACTCCACCATAAGTTTCAATACCTAATGATAAAGGAGTTACATCTAATAATAATACATCTTTTACTTCTCCTGTTAAAACACCACCTTGAATTGCAGCACCTAAAGCTACAACTTCATCAGGATTTACACCTTTACTTGGAGCTTTGCCGAAGAATTTTTCAACAGCGGATTGTATAGCTGGAATACGAGTAGAACCACCTACTAAAATAATTTCATCAATATCAGAAGTTGATAATCCTGCATTTTTTAAAGCTGATTTGCAAGGGTCAATAGTTCTTTTAATTAAACTATCAGCCATTTGTTCAAACTTAGCACGTGTTAACGATTTTACTAAATGTTTAGGAATACCATTAACTGGCATAATATAAGGTAAGTTAATTTCAGAAGTTGTTGTGCTAGATAATTCAATCTTCGCTTTTTCAGCAGCTTCTTTTAAACGCTGCAAAGCCATTGGGTCTTTACGTAAATCAATACCTTCTTCTTTGTTAAATTCGTCGGCTAACCAATCAATAATTAATTGGTCAAAGTCATCACCACCTAAGTGAGTATCACCATCCGTTGATTTAACTTCAAATACACCATCTCCTAGTTCTAAAACAGAAACGTCATGTGTACCACCACCGCAGTCAAACACAACAATTTTCATGTCTTTGCCTTTTTTATCCATACCATAAGCAAGGGCAGCAGCAGTTGGTTCGTTAATAATACGTTTTACTTTTAAACCAGCAATTTCGCCTGCCTCTTTAGTAGCTTGACGCTGAGCATCGTTAAAATATGCCGGAACTGTAATAACCGCTTCTGTAACTTCTGTACCTAAAAAATCTTCAGCTGTTTTTTTCATTTTCTGCAAAATGATTGCTGAAATCTCTTGTGCAGAGTAGTTTCTCTCATCAATTACAACTCTAGGTGTGTTATTGTCTCCTTTAACTACTTTATATGTCATACGTGAAATCTCTTTGTGAGCTTCATCATATGAACTTCCCATAAAACGTTTAATTGAAGAAATCGTTTTTGTTGGGTTAGTAATTGCTTGTCTTTTTGCAGGATCTCCAACTTTACGTTCTCCTCCTTCAACAAATGCTACTACAGATGGAGTTGTTCTTTTACCTTCATTATTAGCAATAACAACAGCTTCATTTCCTTCCATAACTGCCACACAGCTATTAGTTGTTCCTAAATCTATTCCTATAATTTTTCCCATAATCTATGTTTTTTTTAATTGTTTTTTTATTAATATGCAATAGTTTAGTCAATGTTTATGCCAATTGTAATTGATTCAATTATTATGACATGCTGACACAAACATAAAAAAACCACCTAAAATATGTCATTTTTAGGTGGTTTAGTATTGATACTTTGGCAGTAATTAAGGACAAATAAAGGTGTATGTTTTTTGAAACATAAATGGTTGAGTACTAGGATGATCAGCTATTTCATCTATAAAAGCGCTCCATAATTCTTTTGAAATTGCAGAACTTGATTTAGATGCAAATACACCAACTCCACCACTAATATTAGTGTAATAAGGTTTATCTTGAGCAATTGAGTTTGAAGGGGCGTTCACTTGTAAAAAGGTATTTAAGGTTTCATTACCAGCGGTAATAATATACTCTATGTAATGCACTGTTCTATTTTTAATGCCTACGGATGATTTTTTACCTATTTCAGTAGCTAGATTTTTATAAAAATCAATAGCTTCGAACTTTACTAACATTTCTTCTTCACCGACTAGACTGCTAGATTTTTGGCTTGAAAAATTAAAATCAACATATTGACGAATTCCTAAACCTGTAAATGTTGTATCAATATAATGAAAACGCATTACTACATCATACAATCTTGCATTTGCAACTGATTTGAATTTTATAGGTAAGCTAGTATTAGAATAATCAACATAAGCGATTTGCTTTGTTCCAGTGCCTGGAGGCGAATCTAGTATATATCCATTACAATGAGTTGGAAACGCCATACTAGCAATTGCATTTGGGTAATACTTAAAAGGCATAGCTGCATTATAGGACTTCACACTATCGCACATCGTTGTTTGCGCAGTAAAGATTTTTCCTGTACTCACATTTGTAATAGTTAATTTATATTCACCTTTAGAAAATAGTTTATCACTTGTTTGCCAAATACGTTGTTCTTGACCAAAACTTCCACTGGAAGTAGTTACAACAGTTTCGGTTAACACAATTTTCTTTTTGCTTGGATCACCAACAGTTGTTAATGTTGGCGTAGTTGAACCAGTCATAAAACGCTGTAATGTTACTTGTAATTCTCCGGGTCCGTAATTAATAGTGCTGTTGTCTTGACCAGCAGTAATTGCGTCTCCTTCGGATAAGTAAACTTTATTAATTCTAATATTTTGCACTGCTGCATTTGGATTTAAAATTCCATAAACAGACACCGATTCTTGTCCTGGTGCTAAAACATCTAAGTCGTTTTTACAAGCAGTAAATATTAAAGCTACGCTAAAACTAAGTATTATATATAATAGTCCTTTTTTCATTATATTTTTTGAATATCTACAAATTTACTATTTTTAAGAGAATTAAAAATTTAATTAAGTAATTTTACTTTTTTTAACCACATAGGTAAATAAGTTTGGATAGAATAATAAAAAAATAGCAAGTAAAAATAGGTAAAGCGCAGCTATACAGCTATAAATAAACTGTTAATTTTTTTCTTTTTAATTCTAAAAACCTACGTTTCTATGTGGTTAAAATTTTATTTGTACTTTTTCATTTAGCATTAAAAATCATTATTATGTCAATTCATAAAGAAGTAAAAAAAGTTACAACGCACCAATTGCAAGAAATGAAGCGTCGCGGCGAAAAAATAGCGATGCTTACGGCCTATGATTATACTATGGCAAAAATTATTGACCATGCAGGTATTGACGTGATATTAGTTGGTGATAGTGCCAGTAATGTAATGGCTGGACATGAAACAACTTTGCCTATTACCTTAGATCAAATGATTTATCATGCATCTTCAGTAGTTAGAGGTATTGATAGAGCTTTGGTGGTAGTTGATTTACCTTTTGGTTCATATCAAGGAAATTCAAAAGAAGCCTTAACGTCTGCTATTAAAATAATGAAAGAGAGTGGGGCGCATGCCGTTAAATTAGAGGGTGGACGAGAAATTAAAGATTCTATTGAACGTATTTTGTCAGCAGGTATTCCGGTAATGGGTCACTTGGGTTTAACACCTCAATCTATATATAAATTTGGGACTTATACCGTTAGAGCAAAAGAAGAAGAGGAAGCTCAGCGTTTAATACAAGATGCAAAAATATTAGAAGAATCAGGTTGTTTTGCTTTGGTAGTAGAAAAAATTCCGGCAAAATTAGCGGCTGAGGTTTCAAAAAGTATTTCAATTCCAGTTATAGGAATTGGAGCTGGAGGCGGCGTGGATGGTCAGGTTTTAGTCACACATGATATGTTAGGTATGACACATGAATTTAGTCCTCGTTTTTTAAGAAGGTATTTAAGTTTATATGAAAGTATGACAGGTGCTTTTCAGCAATATATTGAGGATGTGAAGAGTAAAGATTTTCCAAACGAGAGCGAGCAATATTAATTAAGGTCTCCCGCTGATTTCACAGATAAGCGCTGATTTTTTTTAAATAGAGTTCGGTGAGCCTAATTATCAAAAATAAAATCCGCGAAAATTAGCGACATCTGCGGGACAATTTTTTACCCAATCGCTTCATTTAAATCAGGCATTTTACCAAAGTTAACAATAGCTCTGACATGAGATTTTTAATCTATCAGATTTTAACACAGAGATTTTGATTACAAGAGTTCACAGAGAAATATTGAAAACATTCAAGAGATTTCAGAACAAAAAACTCAGTGTTCTCAAAATCTCTGTAACTCTGTGTTTAAAATATAATTTTACCCAATTGCTTCATTTAAATCAGGCATTTTACCGAAGCTAACAATAGCTCTTACATGAGATTTTAATGCTGTCCAAAATGTTGGGTTTTCTAAGTAAGGTACGCCAAATTCTTCGGCTGTAGCTTTTACAATTTCAGATACTGCCGGATAATGCACATGGCAAATAGTAGGAAATAAATGATGTTCCACCTGAAAATTTAGTCCGCCAACATACCAAGAAATCCATTTGTTTTTGCGGGAAAAATTTACAGTTGTGTTCATCTGGTGAACAGCCCAATTGTTTTCAATGGTATAGTCAACATTAGGCAATGGATGCGAAGTACCTTCAACTGTATGCGCTAATTGAAATACAACAGTTAATACAACTCCCGAAATAAATTGCATTAATAAATAACCTAACAAAATTTGATAAAAAGGAATATGAAATACAAAAATAGGTAATGCAAATATAACAGCCCAATAAATTATTTTACTAATAAACATTTTTATCCAAAGTACTCTATTTTGTTCTTTTGTGCTAGTATTAACGCCTTGCTTAGTGTATTTATTAAATTGAATAAAATCTTTTAAAACCGACCAATACAAAGTTAAAATCCCATAAAACAAAAAAGCGTAAACTACCTGTAACTTATGATACCATTTTACTTTAGTGTGAGGGTTAAATTTTAAGATTAATTTATCTGCAATATCATCATCATAATCTATGATATTAGTGTAAGTATGATGCATCACATTATGTTGTAATTTCCAATTAAAAACAGAACCGCCCACTAAATTTAAAGTATGTCCCATCCAGTAATTAGTTGAACTGTTGGAAGAGTATGCACCATGATTTGCATCGTGCATTATACTCATGCCAATACCAGATAACGAAAAGCCCATAATGGCCCATAATACAAGAGCAATATTAAAGGAAGGATTGAAAATTAAAATGGCAATGAAAGGTAAAATATAAGCAGATAAAAATACTACTGATTTAACAAGCATGCTTGTATTGTAGTGTTTTGATATATTATTTTCTTTAAAATAACCATCAACTCGCTTGCGCAGTGTTGCAAAAAAAAGTGCTTTATCTTTGTCTTTATCAATAAACCGAATAGGGGAAAATGCCATAGCTTTAAATTATTTAATATAAATACAAAATAGAATTCACAAAGTTTAAAAATACTAAAAATAAACGGGAATTTCAACTGAATAATTTTGTATAATTGTTAGGTATTAGCAAACCAATCACATATTCGCCCATCGGAGTTTTTGATTCGGGATACGGTGGATTAACCGTATTAAAAGAATTGGTAAACACTTTGCCTCAATATGATTATTTATATTTAGGAGATAATGCTCGCGCTCCTTATGGTTCACGTTCATTTGAAACAGTTTATGAATATACATTGCAATGTGTTAAAGCATTATTTGATCAAGGTTGCGAATTGGTAATACTAGCATGTAACACAGCTTCTGCTAAGGCATTAAGAACAATTCAGCAAAAAGATTTGCCACTAATTGCTCCTAACAAAAGAGTGTTGGGTGTTATTCGGCCAACAACCGAGTTACTTGGTAATTTTACAAAAACAAAAGAGGTTGGCATTTTTGCTACAAGTGGCACGGTTACGTCGCAATCTTATGTGATTGAAATTCAAAAATTTTTTCCTGATATAAAAGTTTTTCAAGAAGCCTGTCCCATGTGGGTGCCATTAATTGAAAATAATGAATTAGATGGAGTAGGGGCTAATTATTTTGTAGAAAAACATGTTCAGCAATTACTTCAACAATCTCAAAATATTGATACGGTTGTTTTAGGCTGCACGCATTATCCGTTACTAAAACCATTAATCGAAAAACATTTGCCAAAAAATGTTCAAATACTAACTCAAGGTTCTATTGTTGCCAATGGCTTAAAAGATTATTTAATACGTCATCCTGAAATGGAGACACGTATTTCTAAAACATGTTCCTTAAATTTCTTAACCACGGATAGTACAGAATTATTTGACAGTCATGCTTCTTTGTTTTATGGAAAGGAAGTGAAGTCGAAACATTTGGGATTGTAGATATTGAACGCTGATAACGCAGATGGTTAAGATTAAATATGATTTCTTTTTTTTATTAAGCATACTTCCATAGAGTCCTGCAAAATCTTAATTAATCATATATAATCAGCGTCATCAGCGTTCCATTTTTTAATTTCTCTTTCTCAAAAAAATAATTACATTTGCCGCAGATCTTTAGGGGTGCTTTGAAAGTTTTGATTTTTTAGTGTTCAGTTTTTAATATTTAAACTAAACACTTCCAACTAAAAACTATCCGAGCTGAGATTATACCCATTATACAAAAACGCCAAACGTTTATGTGTATGCACCTGATCAGGATAATGCCTGCGTAGGGAAATAGTTAACAACGATGTCGCATCCCCTTGCGATATTATTATTAACAATAAAAAAATAAAAAAATGAACACCAAAACAATCAAACATGCAATGGCATTAGCCTTGTTTTCAACTTGCTCGTATATTTTGCAAGCGCAGGTCACTTTAAGTGGCTCAGTAATTTCTTCAGAAAAAATACCAATTCCTTTTTCTGTAATAGGAATTAAAAATACTTTTTTATCTGCACAATCTAATTCGTTAGGGCAATTTGAGTTTAAAAATTTAAAAGCCGGATCTTATGTTTTAGTTACTAAATGCGTTGGTTACAAAGTAAAAATGGATTCAGTTGAAGTAAAGGATAATTTGTCATTTGATATTGTTTTAAATCAAAATGATAAATCATTAGATGAAGTTGTTGTAAGTTCAACAAGAGTAGATAATAATTTAGGTTTTGCTTATGCAGATTTAAGTAGCGAAGAAATTAAAAAGCAAAATGTAGGACAGGATTTGCCTTACGCTTTAAATTCAATGGCTTCAGTTGTTGTAAATTCTGATGCTGGAAATGGCGTAGGTTACACAGGTTTACGTATTAGAGGCACTGATGGAACTCGCATTAACCTTACAATAAACGGGGTGCCAGTAAATGATGCTGAAAGCCAAGGAACCTTTTTTGTGAACATGGCAGATATATTATCCTCGGCAAATACTATTCAAGTGCAGCGAGGGGTAGGAACTTCAGCTAATGGGGCAGGCGCATTTGGTGCCAGCATTAATATGCAAACAAATCAGTTAAATGAAAAAGCCTACGGACACATTAACAATAGTTTTGGTTCATTTAATACGACAAAAAATACCATTGCAGCAGGAACAGGTTTAATTAATACTCATTTTACTTTGGATGCGCGTGCTTCGCGAATTAATAGTGATGGGTATATTGATAGGGCGTCTTCTAAATTAAATTCATTTTACGTCTCAGGAGGTTATTATGGCAAGAATACTGTTTTAAAAGCTATAATGTTTAGTGGTTGGGAAAAAACCTATCAGGCATGGAATTACGTTTTAAAAGATAGTATTGATAACGGAAATAGAACTGATAATTCTTGTGGAATGTATTATGATGCAAATGGAAACGTAAAATATTATGACAACGAAACAGATAATTACAAACAAGATAATTATCAATTACATTTAATTCATGTATTTGGCAATAAACTAACCGCTAATTTAACTGGTCATTACACTGCTGGTAAAGGTTACTATGAGCAATTTAAACAAGGTCAAACGCTTAGCAATTACAAAATGCAAGATGTGATGACGACCAATGATACAATTAGAACAACTGATTTAATTAGGAGGCTTTGGTTAGATAATGATTTTATTGGAGCCATTGGAAACATAAGTTACAAACCAAATTCTATGCTAAATTTTGTTTTAGGTGGAGGGTACAATACGTATTTTGGAAGACATAACGGCGAAGTAATTTGGGCTCAATTTAGTAATGCTAATGATTTTAAACCTCGTTATTATGATGATAAGGCAACAAAAAAAGATGGCAATGTGTATTTAAAAACTACAATAAAACCAACTGATAAATTTACTGCTTATGTTGATTTACAATACCGAACCATTAGTTACGATTTTATGGGATTTGATACTTCTTTAATAAACACTCAACCTTTAAATGCGTCATACGGTTTCTTCAATCCTAAAGTTGGGTTAAATTATTTAGTAACTAAAAACACTAACATGTATGCTAGTTATTCGATAGCAAATAAAGAACCAAATAGAAATGATTTTGTTCAGTCAAGTACATTAAGTCGTCCAAAATCAGAGCAGTTAAATGATTTAGAAATTGGGGTTACTCACAGATTAAAAAATGTAAGTATTGGTGTTAATTATTATGATATGCAGTATAAAAATCAGTTAGTTTTAAATGGTCAAATTAATGATGTTGGTGCTTATAATCGTGTAAATGTTGATTATAGTTATAGAAGAGGAGTGGAGATTGAATTAAATGCCAACATCACAAAGTATTTTACCTTTAATGGCAATGTAACTTTGTCTCAAAATAAAGTAAATAATTATACCAAATACATTGATAGTAGTAATGTAGATTATTCTGTATTTACGCAGTATAAAGTTAACTATACAAATACCGATATTTCATTTTCGCCAAGTGTAGTAGCGGTAGCAAATTTTATTTTTAAGCCTGTTAAAAATTTGGAAATTTCTTTTTTAAACAAATATGTTGGTAAGCAATATTTAGATAATACGTCTGATAATGAAAGAGTAATTCATGATTATTTAGTAACAGACTTTAGGGTAAATTATACAATTAAAACAAAGTTGATTCAAGAAATAAACTTGATTGCTATAATTTATAATTTATCTAATACAAAATATGAAACTAATGGATATAATTATAGTTATTACTTAAATGATAAATTAATAAAAGCTAATTATTTAGCACCAGCAGCTCCAACAAATTTTATGTTAGGCGTTAATTTGACGTTTTAAGTTTTTTAATTTTGTAAGGAAAAAAAGCGAGCAGTTAATTTTGCAATTTGCCTTCAGCAGATTTAGAATTTTCTTGAACTGCCAAGTAAAAGCAATTAGCCGCTTTTTTTATTTGTTCTGTATCGTTTTTTGGAATACTGCATTCGTTTTTCTCGCAAAAAATTAATTTTGTAATTCCTAAATCTTTTATGTTTTCCAAGTAATTATTATTATCAAGGGGTAGTAAAAAATATCCAGAGGTTTTATTAATAACTTTAAGTTCAATAGTCTTAATATAAATTTGTTTTTTATTTAAAAGTAGCAGCAATGAACCTTTATTCCCAAAGCCTAAATTATCACTTACAATAATTTTCAGGAAATTTTTATCGCCATTTTTAATAAATTGCACGTAATAATCTTTTTTAATTGGCACTTCTATTAATTCAACTTGTACTTTATTTTTTTGAAGTTGCAAAGCGCAAGAATCTCTTTTAAAATTACAGTTAAATTGTCCTTGAACTGACAAGCAGATAATTAGTAAACCTATTGAATAGAGTAGTTTCATTTTCTATTTTATTTATGTTTAGCTATCAAGCTAGGGCAAAAGTTTGTTTTTTATAATGCATTTACTTTTGCTTAAATCCAATTAAAATAACGGCACATCCAGAGCCTGCATTTTTATTAGGGTCAAGTTGGGCTTCTATCGTGCATTCTAAAGTAGATTTTATTTTAAAATCCCAATAAGGTGAGTTTCTAAAATTTTTATTTGTAAATATAAGATGTCTTTCTTGATCAAAAATATTAAAAATTAAATTTCCATCTGTTTTTCCACTGCAGGCAGCAATCCGGTAAGTAGTTTCTCCAAAAAAAGTAGTGTGAAATTCAGCCATTTCTTCAGAATTTATTAATAATGAACGGTACGATTGTCCATCTGAAATAAAATTAGAAATAAGATGTTTTCCGCATATTTTAGCAATTGAATCGCATTGAGCATTTATCGTTTTTGATAAGCACGCTATACATAGTATTAAAATAAGTGTATTAAAATTTTTCTTCATGTTTTTAAAGTAAATTACGATAGTGCATTGGTAATCTTGTTACGAATGCTTGCTATTTTTTTCTCAATTTGTTCAATTTGAATTTCAGTAATTTCTATTTCATTATTACTATTAATGTAAGTCGTTTTGCTTACCGCATCTGTAGTTTGATCAATAAACTTATACTTAGAAATTACGCCATCATATACTTTTGATAACACTAATAAATCGGCAAGTAGCAATTTAGCCTCGGGTAAATTGTGCGAAGCAATTAATTTTATGATACTAGTTACCGCTTGCTTTTGATCAGCAATTCGATACTTTAATGCATCAGTGTTTTTAGTGCGGTAAGCTGCAATGGAAAAATGCATACTCTCAATCCATCCACCCACCAAGATTAACGTGCTTATTTCCGGCCTTTTGTTTGTTTTTAAATAAGAATCACTTGCTCTGTAAGCAACACCAACTAAAACTAATATGCTATCTTTATTAGAGATGTTATTATTAATTCGTTCCATCGTTTTTTGATCGAATGCTTCGGCAACACCTATTTTATCAGCTAAATTCTTTACTTTTCCTAAAAATGCAAATGCATCCTGAGTTTGACTATACATGCTAATATATCCTAAATCAGCGCCATAAATACCTAAATTTAATGCTTTAGAATATTCAGAAACATATTGCTCAGTATTACTTTTTTGATTTAAAATACTTTTATCATAGGCGATACCTAACTTTTGAATGAGCATCGCCGTTTGCATTGGCGAAGGAATACTAAACAATTCTCC
>JBIKOX010000262.1:0-3245 GCA_044357775.1 Bacteroidia bacterium
TTTTTATATAAAAATCGGGTGTTTCAATATAAATTAGCAAACCTCAGCGTTTTATTTAATATTTTTATGATTAGTTTCTTTTTCCTATTATCATTTGCTAATGACAGTTTTGTGGGTTCTGTAAATTATCAATTTGGTGCATTTTTACCAACCTTTAGTGCTATTTTTGCATTTGTTGCGGCGCATTTCATTAAAAAAGATGAACTATTGGTAAGAAGCGCCGATAGAATCAGATAAAAAGTTTTATGATTTCAAGTATAAATTGACTGATTAAAATTTTAATCTTTGAATTTTCACTTTTCCACATTAATTAAAAAAATACTCTGGTTTTTTAATTCTATTTTGTTGACAAATAGGTCTTTTTTGAACATTTAGCCTTATTTCGACCAAAAAAAGTTGATTTTCTGTTCTTTTTGCGAAAAAATGGTATTTTTGCACTCACTAACTAAAACATTAAAAAATGAAATTATCTGAAATTCAAGATTTAATTAAATTTGTTTCAAAAAGCGGAGTAAATGAAGTTGAATTAGAAACAAAAGAAATAAAAATTGTTATAAAAACAGGTAAACAAGCAGCACCAGTTGTTTATCAAAATGCTCCAGCTCCGTTTACTCAAGCCCCAATGCACAATCCTGCACCGCAGCAAATAGCAGCTGCTGCTCCTGAAGCTCCAGCTCCGGTTGCTGTCCCATCTATTGATTCAAAATACATTACCATAAAATCACCAATGATAGGTACTTTCTACAGATCTTCTGGTCCAGATAAAGGCCCATTTGTTAATGTAGGAGATGAAATTGCAGTTGGTAAACCTGTTTGCATTATTGAAGCAATGAAATTATTCAACGAAATAGAAAGCGAAATAAAAGGAAAAATCTTTAAAGTATTAATTGATGATGCTACTCCTGTTGAGTATGACCAACCATTATTCCTAGTTGATCCCTCTTAATATGAAAATTTGCTAATGAGTTAATGTGCAAATTTAACAGCCATTAATCAATTAGCAAAAAGCATTGTAATGGCAAATAATCAAGCAGATAACCCAATTTTAAAGCACTCTTTCAATTTTGCGATTGAAATTTTAAAGTTAACGGACGATTTGCAAGAAAAACGAAAGTTTACTATTGCCAATCAATTAAGTAGATCCGGAACTTCAATAGGTGCAAATGTTTATGAATCACAAAGTGCCGAAAGCAAAGCAGATTTTATTCATAAACTAAAAATTGCTGCTAAAGAAGCTGAGGAAACAAAATATTGGTTATTGATATGTAATGAAATGGGGTATATAAAAAGTGACAAGTTATTATTAGATTAGAAGTGATTTGTAAGATTTTGGGTAAAATCATTTCAAGTTCAAAAAACAAAACATAATTAAAACATTTGTACTTTAATCAATTTGCAAATTTGCACATTAACACATTAAATAATTTATAACGATGTTTAAAAAAATATTAATTGCCAATCGCGGTGAAATTGCTTTACGTGTGATAAGAACTTGTAAAGAAATGGGTATAAAAACAGTGGCTGTTTATTCAACTGCTGATAAAGAATCATTGCATGTTAAATTTGCCGACGAGGCAGTTTGCATAGGTCCACCTCCAAGTAAGGATAGTTATCTTAATATGGCTAATATTATAGCGGCAGCAGAAATTACTAATGCAGACGCCATACATCCAGGTTACGGTTTTTTGAGTGAGAATGCTAAATTCTCGGAAATCTGTCGCCAAAATAAAATTAAGTTTATTGGCGCCTCCCCCGAAATGATTAATCAAATGGGAGATAAAAGTAATGCTAAAGCTACTATGATAGCTGCAGGCGTGCCTTGTGTTCCAGGTTCTGTTGGATTACTCGAAAATGTTGCACAAGGCATTGAATTAGCCAAATCAATTGTATATCCTGTAATTATTAAAGCTACTGCCGGTGGTGGTGGTAAAGGAATGCGTATAATTTGGAAAGAAGAAGATTTTCAAAATGCATGGGATAGTGCTACACACGAAGCAACAGCTGCTTTTGGTAATGGGGCCATGTATATGGAAAAATATATTGAGGAACCACGTCATATTGAAATTCAAATAGTTGGTGATGCTCACGGAAAAGCTTGTCATTTAAGTGAAAGAGATTGCTCGGTGCAACGAAGACATCAAAAATTAGTAGAAGAAACTCCCTCTCCATTTATGACTCCAGAGTTACGTGAGTTAATGGGTGATGCAGCCGTAAAAGCAGCATTATCTATTGGTTACGAGGGCGTTGGTACGGTAGAGTTTTTGGTTGATAAACACCGTAATTTTTATTTTATGGAAATGAATACGCGTATTCAGGTGGAGCATCCAATAACAGAAGAAGTAATTAATTACGATTTAATTCGTGAACAAATTTTAGTAGCAGCAGGTGTTCCTATTTCTGGTAAAAACTACTACCCTCAATTGCACGCTATCGAATGCCGCATTAATGCAGAAGATCCTTTTAAAAACTTTACTCCGTCACCAGGAAAAATTACAACCTTACATACACCTGGCGGGCATGGTATACGCGTAGACTCCCATGTTTACAGCGGTTACACTATTCCTCCAAATTATGATAGTATGGTTGGTAAATTAATAACAGTTGCACAAACGCGCGAAGAAGCTATTGCAAAAATGCTGCGTGCCTTAAGCGAATATGTTATTGAAGGCGTGAAAACTACCATTCCTTTTCATATTAAATTGATGCAAAACGAAGATTTTAAAGCAGGTAATTATACTACCAAGTTTATGGAAACTTGGGATTATAACAATGCCTAATTTCTATTTTACTGCGAAAACATTTGAATTTATTGATTAAACACGATTTTTTTCAATTATTAATTGATTTTTTTTAATCTAAATTCTAAGCAATAAATATTTTATTTTCTACATCTTAATGTCTTTCAATTTTAAGTCACTATTTTTTTGATTTAAAAAAAATAATTGTATATTTTTGTGTTTAGACTTATAATTTTAACATATCGCTTTGAACTGAAGTGTTAGTTGATTTTTAAAAATTTATTTTTTATGACTTAATAATGAAACCAATTTATTTAGTATTTATTTTATTTTGTTTTCGCTCTCACAGTTTCGGTCAAACAAGCAAGTTAGTATATAGAGAAAAAATTACGCAGGGAAATTATCTAATGTTAGAAAATAATTATGTCCGTGCTTTAAGATCTTTTAAAGAGGCCTATTTAATTGATTCAACATCGGCCAATATAAACTATAAATTAGGTTTATGTT
>JBIKOX010000286.1:0-2657 GCA_044357775.1 Bacteroidia bacterium
TAGCTCAGTTAGAGCTTGGCTTTATGTAGTTTTATTTTTTTTAATTAATAATAATGTCTGACGAAATCATTAATAAGGTTGCCAATAGTGGTTTAATAACTATTGATTTAGAAGAGTTTTACCCGAAAGGTGAACGTGTATTATTTGATTTAAAACCACTTTTATTTCAGGAACTGATTTTAAAAGAAAAAGATTTTCGCGAATTTATTAAGGAACACGATTGGGTTAGTTATAAGGATAAAATGGTAGCTATTACTTGCACAGCTGATGCTATTGTTCCAACTTGGGCGTTTATGTTATTGAGCATTGCACTTGAACCTTTTGCTAAAAAAATTATTTTTGGGAATCTTGCTACCTTAGAAGCCATGTTGTTTAGTGAAGTTCTTAAAGCAATTAATTATGCTGATTATCAGGATAAACGTATTGTTATTAAAGGTTGTGGTAATTTACCAGTTTCTACAAATGCATATGTTGAATTAGTAAAAGGTTTAAAGCCCTTTGCAAAATCAATTATGTATGGCGAGCCGTGCAGCACAGTTCCCTTGTACAAAGCTCCGGCAATAAAGTAATTAGCGTTTTATTGAAAACGTAATTATTTTAAAATTGTATATTTATATCCATGATTGCTTATTTTAAATATTTAGTATCCATTTTTGCAATAGTTCAATGCTGTATAGCTTTGGCGCAAGAGGATGGTGGAAAAAAGCTTCGTACCAACCGCAAAAATCCAATCGTAAAAACACGATTTGGAATTTCTCCAGTTTTAGGTTTGTATAACGCAAATAAGAATCACACCACTGGTACAAAACCAAAAATGGCATTTCATTTTTCATGGAAAGAAGAAATTAGATTGGATAACAATAATCAAAATTTCTTTTTAGTTGGTGCTGAATATTTGTTTCACGGAGTAAACTTTAATTCGTATTATTTTTATCAAGATAGTTTAAAATTATATACTCCTGATCGATTGAAGTATCAATATAGTATAACTATGCATGAATTAGATTTTCCAATTCAATTAAAGCACTCTTTTCAAAAAGAAACCAATGCCTTAATTTCGAGTTACATATTTGCTGGTTATTGTTTTAGGTGGTTAGTTGACTCGCGACTAAAAGTTTCGGAAAATGGCAACGAAATAGTAAATCAATACGAAGTATTAAAATTTAAAAATCCAGCTTTTAATCCTGTAAATAGTTCATTTTTAAATGTGGGAGCAGGCTTTCAAAAAAATACAATATTAAGCCATAATGCCGTGTTTGCAGACATACAATTTCGTTATGGCTTATCGCCATTTTATTTTAATGAATCTTTTTCACCTACTAGTTTGTATACAAGTAGTCATTTTATTTTTGTAACTGTTGGTTTTAAAATATAACCATCATGCTTTTGAAATTATATACTCCGGCCCAACTAATATCTGGTAAAGTTATTTTACCGGGATCAAAAAGTATTAGCAACCGAATTCTTATTATTAAAGCATTAGCAGGATTGTCATTTAGTATTAAAAATATATCCGATTCGGATGATACTAAATATTTAAATAAAGCATTGGATAATTATTTAACTAAAAAAGTAATTGATGTTGGTCATGCAGGAACTGATTTGCGTTTTTTAACCGCTTTCCTTTCTATAAAAAATGATAAGTGTGAACTAACCGGTTCTGAAAGATTAAAACAAAGACCAATAAAAGAATTGGTTGATGTATTAAGAAAATTGGGGGCCGAGATAGATTATAAAAATATAGAGGGTTTTCCGCCTCTAATTATAAAAGGGAAACAACTGAACGGAGGTAAAGTGCAAATCAGTGGTTCAGTTAGTAGTCAATTTATAACGGCTTTATTACTTGTAGCACCCTATTTTAAAAATGGATTAGAGTTAACTATTTTAAATGAGTTAGTTTCAGAACCATACGTAAATATGACAATTGAATTAATGAAACAGTTTGGTGCCTCAGTTGGTTGGAAGGATAACATTATTTCAGTTGCACCAATTCCGTATTCGTATGCAAAGGATGAATATATTGTAGAAAGTGATTGGAGTGCTGCTTCGTATTTTTATAGTTTGGTGGCATTGTCTCCTCTTACTGCAAAGTTAGAATTGGAAGGTGTATTTAAAAACAGTTTACAAGCTGATTCAATTTGCGAAACGCTTTACAAATCATTTGGTGTCACCACTGAGTTTTTGAATAATAAAATTGTGATCATAAAATCAAATAAGGTTGATACTAATTTTTTTGAGTATGATTTTATTAAATGTCCAGATATTGCACAAACAATTGTTTGTGCATGTATAGGATTAAACCTAACATTTAAATTTACTGGCCTTCAAACTTTAAAAGTAAAAGAAACCGATAGGTTAATTGCTTTAAAAAGTGAAATAAAAAAAATCGGATTTGATTTAATTATTTCTGAAAACTCTATCCAATCTGTAAATAATAATTCAAGTTATACTTCTAATGATATATTGATTAGTACTTATAACGATCATCGGATGGCAATGAGTTTTGCTCCATTGTGTATATTGTATCATACTATAAGTATTGAAAATGCGGAAGTAGTTTCAAAATCCTATCCTTTGTTTTGGAAACATTTAAAGCAAATTGGCATTCAAACAACGCAATTATAAATTCATTATATTTTTAAAAGTACTTTTTAATG